>NZ_SZWS01000018.1:125803-127065 GCF_005281245.1 Citrobacter sp. wls826 | reverse complement strand
GGCGGCAAAAGTATTGCCGCCGGGCGTCGGGTTATTTCAGTCCTAACGCCGCTTTCATGGTGTAAAACAGGTCGGTTTGATCGGTCAGGCCGACCACATTCGCCGCGTGCGGGCCATAGGCTGCAATTCGCAGCTGGCTGCCGGTGTGCTCCTGAGATTCCTCTTCAGAGTTGCCGTAGCTGATGACCATGACCGCGCCATCTTTGGTGTTCAGCGCCTGGGTCAGACCTGGTGCTTTGGTATCCGGCGCGACAATCTGGCTGGCATGTGCGTGGTCAGCGGTTACCACCACCAGGGTGTTGCCATCTTTCTTCGCAAAGGCAAGCGCGCGCTGTACCGCTTCGTCCAGATCGACCGTTTCACCAATCTGTCCGCACGGGTTGGCGGCATGGTCCTGTTTATCGATTGACGCCCCTTCCACTTGCAGGAAGAAGCCTTTCTCATTTTTGCTTAACAGCTCAATCGCTTTATCCGTCATCTGCGCCAGCGTTGGCACGCTGTCGTCACGCTTTGGATTTGGCGTACAGGTCACAACCGGCTTATCCAGATTGCCATGATAAGACGCTTTCGGACCTTCCCAGCGCACGGGCATATTGCCGTCAGAGAACAGGCCCAGCAGCGGTTTATCCTGATTAGCTTCGGTAATCGCCGCCAGCGTCGCGGTATCACTCACCATCTGATAACCGCGGGCCAGGGCTTGTTCACGCAACGTTTTACCCTGCCACTCGCCTGCCGCAGCGGTTTCCGCAAACGTTTTTGCCCCGCCGCCCAGCGTAACGTCAGCCCGGGCATTCAGTAATTGTTCGGTGATGGACCCTTTACCGCCTTTTTCTAGCGCATTGGTTGGGCATTTTTCACGTGTCACGCCTGGGCCATAGCACTTACGCGAAGTCACATGGGCAACCAGCGCCGCCGGGGTAGCATCCTGCAATTCAGCGGTAGAAACGTTGCCCGTTGCCAGCCCCGCCGCTTTTGCCATTTCAAGAATTGTGGCGTGATCTTTTTCATGAATATCAACGCCCAGCGCGCCATTATAGGTTTTCACACCGGTGGTCCACGCCGTCGCGGATGCCGCAGAATCCGTCACATAATCGGGTTTACCCGTTTTCTTATCCAACGCATAGTGCGTGTATTGTCCGGTCAACGGTAAAGCATCAATCCCTTTAAAAAAGCCGCCTGCGCCTTCGGCATAATTTCGCGCGGCCGTTATTTCTGAGTCACCCATCCCATCGCCAATCAATAAAATAATATTTTTGGCAGGT
>NZ_SZWS01000018.1:121642-125729 GCF_005281245.1 Citrobacter sp. wls826 | reverse complement strand
TCGGCGGGCGCCGCCCGGCGTGGTGATATCCCCCTGAGCGGCACGATTATCCATAACCGCTATGGCAGAGGTTTCTGCATTAATAACCGGGGTAAACAGCAAAGGTAACAGGGCAATAGCGAGTGCGCTTTGTTTCACTTTATTTTCTCCATGTATAAATACGGTAAAATTAAAACAAAGCGACTATAAGTATTTGATGTGACACTTTTATGATAATTTGTGGATGGCGCACCACGGATTACTCAAAACGCTTTTGGCACACTCTCGCCAGCGTTATGAACGTTGGTCAGAAACGCAGGCATACGGCCTTCTCCAGCCAAAGCCCCCTCAATTTGGCGAATAAATATTTGCCGATCGTTACACGTCATATTGCGCAGCATTTCGATGATTACCTGCTCCAGCGTTTCAACCTGCGCCGTCAGTTCTTGCGACTCTTCTTCTTTTTGGGCGAGCTTAAGTAACAACTCAGTAACGAGATTTTTCATTTACGTATTCCCTTAACCAAATATAGGCCACGTTATCATTAAGACTCACAACTGCCTAGAGGATGAAAGTTGTATTTTCATAAGAAATAAAACGTTTTGCGAAAACAATCACAACACAAAATAAGGGAGAAGGAGTCTTAGCGCAGAATTATTCCATATAAAAGGGTAAGGGGATTAATAATCACCTGGATATATAAATGCATAATGATGGATTAACAACGCTGACTGGCAGCGTTGTTAATCAGGTACTCAGCGTGCGCAGCGCCGACGTCGCAACGCGATAGCCAGTTGCCAGATGTTGATAAGCACAATGCACGCCGTGGCAATAAACACCCAGCGAAAGCCCGCCATTGCCGAAACCGTTGCCCCCATTAATGGCCCGGCTACGTTGCCGAGGTACATAAATGACTGGTTATAACCAAAAATGCGCCCGGTTATCTGGTCGCTGGAGTATTTCACCAGCAACGTCTGCACCGCGGGCAACATCGCGCCGTCGGCAAAGCCGAGCAGAAAACGTAAGATCCCCAACTGCAACGGCGTAGTGACCCATGACATGGCGAAAAACAACACGACGGCGAAGATTAACGTTGCCATTAAAATCCGCTCGGTCCCAATACGATCGCCTAATTTACCTAGCCGGGGCGCAGAAATCAGCGCCGAGATGCCCGGAACCGAAGCAATCAGCCCGCTGAGAAAGGCAATATTAGAACTGTCTGGGACCATTGATTTAATAAACAGCGCCAGAATCGGCCCAATTGAGCCGTTACACAACTGGATCACCATCGTAGTAAAAAACAGGCTGATCACCAGCGTCGGATAAGGCAGCGAGGCAAAGACGGCCTTCCCGCTCAGGCGTTCGCTTTTTTTGATTGTCGGGCGCACACCTTCTTTAATTAAGAACAGCGTGACCAGAAAACTCACTACCAGCAAAGCCGCGGTAATACAGAATACCGCCCGTAAGCCAACGTGGTCGGCAATAAAGCCCCCCATCAGTGGTCCGCCAATAACGCCGCTAATTTGCGCCGTCGAGAGCGTACTCAGCGCCCACCCGCTGCGTTCGCGCGGAACCTGTGAGGCTACCAGCGCCATCGCATTGGGAATATAGCCAGACGTTAACCCCATGACCCCACGCAGCAGAAAAAGCTGCCAGACGTTAGTGGCAAAGGCCTGCAGTAAAATCGCAATCGCCATGCCCAAAGAGGCCCGCAGCAACATTAGCTTGCGTCCTTTACGGTCGGCTAAACTCCCCCACATCGGAGAGACGATGGCTGAAATCAGGAAGGTGACGCTAAACGTTAAGCCGGACCACATTGAGAGTGCTTCATGGGAACTCACCCCCAGTTGGGAGATATAGAGCGGTAAAAAAGGCAGGATTTGGCTGATCGCCAGGCCGGTGAAAAAGCAACCGAACCATACGGAAATGAGGTTGACTCTCCAGGATTCCATAGGGACTCATAACGATAAGTAGCTGAAAACTGTGAGTAGTTTAACAAATTACTTAGCCAAATAAGGGTTCACAGGTGCGATATATCACAGTTTAGGATTTTATCTTCCCGCTCATCATATTTGTGATATACCTCACGTCAACCCCACAATATCAGCAGGGGTTTATGCTCCGCGTCCGTTCTGCGCGTTTGCGCTTATCTGCTCCTCTGTTGCCCACCAAAACAATATGCCAGAAGCCGAGGAAACCTGCGTTTTGTCGTGGTAATGTATGTGCTTTGCATTCATGGAATGGGTTTTTAAGATGGCAAAGTTGCGGGTAGGAATCGTATTTGGTGGTAAATCAGCGGAACATGAAGTGTCATTGCAATCGGCAAAAAATATTGTCGATGCCATCGACAAGACTCGCTTTGACGTTGTGCTGTTAGGTATTGATAAGCAAGGGCAATGGCACATTAGCGATGCCAGTAACTATCTGCTCAATTCAGATGATCCAGCGCATATTGCGCTGCGTCCTTCCGCGACCAGCCTGGCTCAGGTCCCGGGTAAACAAGAGCACCAGTTGATCGATGCGCAAACCGGTCAGCCACTGCCAACGGTCGATGTTATTTTCCCGATCGTACACGGCACGTTGGGTGAAGATGGCTCTCTGCAGGGTATGCTGCGCGTGGCGAATCTGCCGTTCGTCGGTTCTGATGTCCTGGGTTCTGCGGCCTGTATGGATAAAGACGTGACCAAACGTCTACTGCGCGATGCCGGATTAAACATCGCGCCATTTATTACGCTCACCCGTGCCAATCGCAACCACATCAGCTTTGCCGAGGTGGAATCCCGACTTGGCCTGCCGCTGTTTGTAAAACCAGCCAACCAGGGCTCGTCCGTTGGCGTCAGTAAAGTGACCAGCGAAGCGCAATACGATCAGGCCGTCGCGCTGGCATTTGAATTCGACCATAAAGTCGTGGTGGAACAAGGGATCAAGGGCCGCGAGATCGAATGCGCGGTGCTGGGCAACGATCAACCGCAGGCCAGTACCTGTGGCGAGATCGTGCTGAACAGTGATTTTTACGCTTACGACACCAAATACATTGACGATAACGGTGCCAAAGTGGTTGTTCCGGCAGCGATCGCACCGGAAGTTAACGATAAGATCCGCGACATTGCTATTCAGGCTTATCAGGCGCTGGGCTGCGCCGGTATGGCGCGCGTGGACGTTTTCTTAACCGCAGAGAACGATGTTGTGATCAATGAGATCAACACGCTGCCGGGCTTTACCAACATCAGCATGTATCCAAAACTGTGGCAGGCGAGCGGCTTAGGCTATACCGATTTGATCACTCGCCTGATCGAACTGGCGCTGGAACGTCATGCGGCGGATAGCGCGTTGAAAACCAGTATGTAAACCCGCCTGGATGCCTGATCGATAGCTATTGGGCATCCTTTGCTTCTTCTTCATCTTCCACGCGGCGACGGATAATTAATCCGGCCAGCCAAAAGCTAATCACCCACGTCACCAACCCCACCGCATAGGTCTGCCATCCCTGCGCTTCAAAACCCAGTAAGCCCACCACCCCGTTCAGAATAAAGATAAGCCCAATAGCGAAGGCATAGTAGTGCCAGTCTCGGCGGATTTTAACAGGCAGGTTCATAACAGCTCCGGTGGAAATACAACGTGAAAGCGCATCCTCGCACATTTCCTCATAGACGTCTGTGGCCTGTGCGGAATTTCTGAAATGTAACTTGATTTCACTTAAGGTTACGTAATTGTGACAACCAGCAAAAAACCGAGATCCAGGAATAATCTCTACCTGAAATTACCATCATTCTGATATTGACATTGCCGATCACCTGTCAGACTCACTGTCAGTTCCAGGCATCACGTCAAAAAAAGCAGGTTATTTCCGGAGGTCTTTATGGCTGATTTTACGCTCTCAAAATCCCTGTTTAAGGGCAAACATCGGGATACCTCCTCCCTGCCCGGCAACATTGCGTATGCCGTATTTGTGCTGTTTTGCTTTTGGGCAGGCGCGCAGGTTTTAAATCTGTTGGCCCACGCTCCCGGCATCTATGAACAGCTGATGCAGTTGCAAATGCAAGAGACAGGACGCCCACGAGTTGAAATTGGCTTAGGCGTCGGTACCCTTTTTGGGCTGGTCCCTTTC
>NZ_SZWS01000018.1:97533-121576 GCF_005281245.1 Citrobacter sp. wls826 | reverse complement strand
CTTGGCGCCATCGCGGCATTCGTGCGCTGGCGCCGCCGTCATCATAATGATGACTGACCCATACATTTCGCTCGACGATCGTCCACGCGTTTCGCAAACCACGCGGTAGTCAGATTACGTGTAATCTTCGGGCTTTCCAGCTGAATGCCTGGCAGCATTTCACGGGGTAGCGCTTTCCCAGTCTTCGCTTCCGCCAGCTTATAGACCTTCTCGTACAGAGTGGTATCTTCAAAAGCCAGACTGTCACCTTTTTGCAGTTGACGGTGGATCTCACTCTCGCTCATCCCCAGCTTCCCGGCCAGTTTACGTACCGCCAGCTCGGTTTTGCCCGGCTCGCTGCTGCCATAGAGAATCAAGTCACCATCCATCGCCAGCTTCACTCCGCTGGCTTTACTGACCGCATTCTGGAAAGCCGCATTGCGGCTGGCATACCATCCCGCATTGAAATCAGCGAAACGGAAGATTGGCGCGCTGTAATTCGCCGGGTAGTTAAGCAGATGATACGTACCGAACCACAGCCCACCGCGGCGGCTGAACACTTCCTGACGTACTGTTCCCGCCATTTTCCACGGATACCCATCGGCGTGCTGCTCGGCAAACGCGATACTGACCTGCATTGGCCCACCGGTATGTACCGGATTAAGCGAACCAAACAGCGTCTGCCCCATCGGTACCATATTGATAAAATCATCAAAAATGGCGCTAAGCTGTTTTTCCGTTTTCACCGTATCCAGACGCTCGCTGTAGCTTTTCCCCGTTGGCGAGTTAATCTTCAGTGCGGTATGCACCACAAACTGCGGGATATGCATACGCTCGGCGCGCCGGTCGATCTCTTTCCAGGCGATTTTACTTAAGTTTGGAACGGCCGGATCCGCCTGATAGTTTGACTCCTGTTGCGCGACCGCCAACACCGAACAGATATTTTCAACCGTCGGCGCCAGCTTCTGGCTTTCAAACGTCTTCGCTAAATCCTGCGCCCATGCGTCCCGGTCTTTCACGCTGGCGGGCATTTTCTGGCGCACCACGCTCGCCACATCGACGGCTTTCTCCCCTTTTTTTAGCGGCTGCGCGGGTTGGCTACTACATCCCACCAGCACCAGAGCGGCCAGACCGGACAAGGGGTAAAGACGGGAAACCGTCGACATAACATCTCCTTTTTTATTAACTAAGCGTATGGGTAACTTCCTGAATATCCTGACCATCAAGCTCACGTTCAAAGCTGCGCAGACGCTTATAAATAGACATCAGTTCTACTAACGTTGTCCAGGAGTTAATCAAATACTGGAACGAGCCTCGCACCTGGCCAAACACGTTGGTGATTTGCGTCATCAGGCCGAGCGTAATCGTACCGGCAACAATCGACGGGAACAGCAGGAACAAGCCGAAAACGTTATCAACCTGCAGGTATAGAATGCGGGCGATATTGAAGTACATATAGTGAAAATAGAGGCGGAAGTAGTTCTGGCGCACCGCATGGAACAGTTCACGCACCGTCGGCGGGGTCGCACGATTAGCGTCATCTTCACCGTAAACCAGTTCTTTACGGTAGGCCGCTTCCACGCGCTGGTTTTTAAACTCCAGCCCCGGAAGTTTGATGCCGACTACCGCCAGCAAGCCGGTTCCCATCAGCGACCAGACAATCGCGGCAATCACCAGGCCATAAGGAACATGTCCAACAATTGGCAGGTCCGGCACATGGGCTGAGAGTGTGACCAGTACAGGTAAGAAGGCAATCAGCGTCATAATCGCATTGATAAAGCTGACCCCCATATCTTCAAGCGTGGAGGCAAAACGCATGGTATCTTCCTGCACACGCTGCGCCGCGCCTTCGATATGACGCAGATGCTGCCAGTGCGCCATATAGTGTTCGTTCATTGCGGTACGCCAGCGGAATACATAGTGGCTGACGAAGAAGTTGTTCATCACCCCAATGACCACGGCAATCAGCGCAATGCCAAGAAAGATGCCTACTTCATGATAGAACTGCTCAATCTTCACCTTATGCGGCGCACTCAACGCGGATTGAATCAGATCATAGAATGGCGCATACCAGGCGTTGACGGCGACGCCAACTTCAACCAGAAACCAGGTCACGAAAATAATCAGCGACGTGCCCAGTATGGACCAGTACTGCCAGCGGTGCGGGCTGTAGATAAACCAGAACAGCGCGAACACACCAACACAAAGGATGTAATACGCATAAAAAATCAGGTAATCCAGCGACCAGAATCGGGCCGCGCTAATCGGTACGTCTCCCGACGCGCCGGTAATATGTGCAACCCAGGCTCCCCCACCTCCTTGCCAGAATACAACGGCGACCAGTGCCCAAATAAATGCCGAAATAAAGAACGGCCCCGGCTTTGGGAAAAAAGACTTAAACATAGTGCTCTCCTGCTAACTTCTTATCGTTATGACGACTGCTGTGTATTTGCCACCGTGGAGTGCGGCGGCCAGACGGCTTACGCCCAAAAACACAAGCTGAAACCGACAAGTGTGACCAAAACCGCGGCACTTAGTTCGCACCCGGGTATGAAGAATTGTTTCTGTGATTTTCACACTCGACAACGTTCCAGCAAGTGCAGATTATCACAGCGTGAGATCACAAAAGCGAACATCCGTAATCCGGGAAACGCTCGCGTTTACTCATCGTTACGTTTTTCACACTATCATTGGCTGATAAGCGCTTTGCAATACGCCGATGAGTAGTATAAATACGCATACGCACGACATCCTTTTTCACTTTCTCTAACTCATGGACACCACCGTTGAAACGTAGTCTGCTTTTTTCTGCCGCGCTGTGTGCGGCGTCATTGACATCTGTCCAGGCGGCACAGCCTATAACCGATCCGGTCTTCGCCTCTGATATCGTCGATCGTTATGCCGACCATATATTTTACGGCAGCGGTGCTACGGGGATGGCGCTCGTGGTGATTGATGGTAACCAGCGCGTATTTCGCAGCTTCGGCGAAACACGCCCTGGCAATAACGTCCATCCGCAGTTGGATTCCGTTATTCGAATTGCCTCTATTACTAAATTAATGACCAGCGAAATGCTGGTGAAATTACTCGATCAGGGTACGGTTAAACTCAACGATCCATTGAGCAAATATGCGCCGCCTGGCGCGCGCGTGCCGACTTATCAGGGCACGCCGATCACGCTGGTGAATCTGGCGACACATACCAGCGCGTTGCCGCGCGAACAGCCTGGCGGCGCGGCGAAGCGCCCGGTATTTGTCTGGCCAACCCGTGAACAGCGCTGGAGCTATCTCTCAACCGCCACGCTTAAAGCCGCACCGGGCTCGCAGGCTTCTTATTCCAACCTGGCGTTTGACCTGCTGGCCGATGCGCTGGGAACCGCATCCGGAAAGCCTTATCCGCAGCTGTTTGAAGAAAAAATCACCCGTCCGCTGGGGATGAAAGACACCACCTTTACCCCATCCCCCGATCAATGCAGACGCCTGATGGTCGCGGAAAAAGGCGCCAGTCCTTGCAACAATACCCTGGCGGCGATGGGCAGCGGCGGTGTTTATTCAACGCCCGGCGATATGATGCGCTGGATGCAGCAGTATCTCTCATCTGATTTTTACCATCGTAGCCAGCAGGCCGACCGTATGCAGACGCTGATTTATCAGCGTACGCAGTTAACCAAAGTGATAGGGATGGATGTTCCGGGTAGAGCCGATGCGCTGGGTTTGGGCTGGGTCTATATGGCGCCGAAGAATGGGCGACCGGGAATTATTCAAAAAACTGGTGGCGGCGGCGGCTTCATTACCTATATGGCGATGATCCCGCAGCAAAACGTCGGGGCATTTATCGTGGTGACCCGCTCTCCGCTAACCCGCTTTACCAATATGAGCGACGGTATCAACGATCTGGTTGCAGAGCTGAGCGGGAACAAACCGCAGGTTATTCCTGCATCCTGACTTAATACTCAAAAGGCAAACGGTTAATGCTCACCAGTTTGCCTTTATTCATTTCAATGTAACCACCTTTACGCAATGCCGCGAGAACCTCAGCGACAACTGAGCGTGAAATTCGCGTGCGTTGGTGAATATAGTTCATGACGCCGATACGCGAACGCAGTACGTCGTCCCATTTCATCATGGATATCAGCGTCGCGCGGATCTGATCGTAGGAGTTATTGCCGATCAGCTGCAGATCGCGCAACTCAAACATGGAGTTTTGCCATGCCAACCAGCAAAAGGCTTCACGCCAAAGCTGGCATTGTTCAATTATATTTATCGTTTGCGAAGCAGGCAGGTGGTATCCCGTACAATTACTTTCGGTTATTAATTTGTATTGTACATCTGTTTTCATCACGCCATCAGAAAGGCCCATAATAAAAGGCGCCTGTGCAATCCCGACCAGTACGCATTCCCCTCTACGTAAGGAAACAACACCACTTAAAATAACGAAAGTATCATCACTATTAATATCACCGGAATAAATTATTTCTTTTTCGTTCCCACACTCAAAGTGTTTACCATATTTCGCTAAACATTTATCAAGCTTACCAAACTCAAGAAGAGGTTTATTTGAAGATAGCATGTGCGCATTCCTTGCAAGAAATGCCCGTCAAATCCGTGACGGGCATTATTCTAAATTAAATTACCTTTTATTTCTCTGCGAGAAAGTTGTTACCAGGTATATTTAACACCAACGTTTGCAGACCAGTCTTGATCGACATCACCACCACCGAGGTAATTAGCATCAGTGTATGCGCTGAAGTTCTTGGTGAAGCTAAACTGAGTACCCAGTCCAACGCGTACCGCAGAACCTTCTACGCCGTTGTCGATAGAATCACCGTTTACATCAGAATCGTTGTTAGAGTCGTCGTAAACGTAGGCCAGTTTGAAGTACGGGGTCAGCGCCTGGTCATCGCTGTAGGCGAAGGTATAACCCGCATCTACACCAAGTTCATAACGCATGCTGTCATAAGACTGACCGTCAACTTTCATGTCGTTGCTCAGCTTATAGTCATCACCAGACTGGAACAGACCGGATACGCTACCGTAAGGGGTTACGTAACCTGCGTCACCCAGCTTCAGGTCATAACCCAGTTTCAAGCCAAAGCCCCAGGCATCAGAAGAGGTGCTGCCATCAACATACTGACCGTTGCTCATGCTGGCAGACAGATCGTTGTTGAAGTGGGAGTAGCTTAAGTTACTGTCAACAAAGATGTTGTTCGCAAAACGAGCAGAAGAGTAGATATAGGCAGTCTGGCTATCCTGATCTACCTGACCGGTACGATCACTCATGTCACCTTTCGCGAAGCCTGCCGCAGCACCGACAATCCACTTAGCGTTGTTACCATCGATTTTGGAATCAACACCGACCATGATGCCGTTAACATCCTGATCATAGTTAATGTTGCCGTTATCCGCATCGAAGCTGCCGCCGAAGTAGCTCACCCATGCACCACCGTTATCTACCAGACCATGACGCGCGTTAGTCAGACGAGTACCAACGGTGTCTTGTTCCAGGTTCCAGATATTCGTATTGGCAGACGGAATGCTCAGCGCCATGTTCGCGTAGTCGGTCAGCTCCATCTGCTGCAGAACAACGGTGTTACCCTGCTGCTGAGCCTGATAGGTGTAAGCCCCCAGGTCTGCTTTGTTGGCTGCAGAGAAGGTTGCGGTGCTGTTCGTGTCGTTAACGTAGATCAGCTCGTTACCGTTGTAATCAGCAACAGAACCTGCGCCAGTGGCGTTATCGATGCGAACTTTATAGTTACCGGTTGCCGCTGCTACGTGATCACCGTAGTTATCAACTTCAGACTGATCGCCTGAGGTGTCAGAATCGCCGTTACCGTTGATAGTCAGATGACCATCAGAGTTCATCGCGATCACACCATAACCGTAGTTAGCCTGGCGCGTATCGTTGGTACGATCGTTGGTCAGGTCAGCATTCAATACATAGTTAGCGCTGTTGATGTCGAAAACACCCGCATTAACATGGTTGTAAGCGCCGGTGTAGCTGGTCAGATTCAGGGTATCAACTTGCAGTGCGTTCCCGGTGCTGTTGCCCACATCCAGAACGCCGTTGTTGGTGACGTTAATGGTATTGGCATACAGCGCGGCATTAAGCACATTCCAGCCGGCAGAGACATCATCAGCAATCGTTACGGTACTGTTGTCAATAGACAGCGTATTAGTCGCAACACGACCATCTTCATTGATGTTCAGTGCGGAAGCACCGGTCAGAGAGATGGAGTCAGAAACCAGCGCAGAATCACCCACGTTGACAACGGAACCGCTGTTGATGCTCAAAGTGTCAATCAGAGAAGTTTTGGTGGTATCCCACTGGGAAGCGCCGTTCAGCGTCACGTTGAACAGACCGCTCTGATAAACGGTATTGCCAACCACATGACCATTTTCGTCATAGGAGGATGTGTCGCTATCGATACCGTAGGTTGAAGAAGGCCACAGGCTGTTGGCAGCGATATCAATCAGCGTAGCGGTGGCTTCAGTGCCCTCAGCATAGCTTTCGTAAACACCATCACCATCAACGTCAACCTGATGGACGGACATTGCCGCACCAACCCACTTGCTGCCGTGGTTCAGGGTCAGATCCAGACGGTCAGTACCATCCCAGCCGTTGGTATCCAGATCGGCATCAGTATCGCGGTAAGTATCAGCACCGTTCGGGAAGAAGTTCTCATCAAAGTTGCTGGAGAACAGCACATCGCCCATCAGCGTAGCGTTATCAAACGTGGCGGTGGTCTGCATCGCGTTATCTGCATTGGGATTAGCAATAACCGCCAATGCGATATCATTCGCGTTCCAACCGTTACCGTTGTAGTCGCTCGCATTGCTGGTGTTACCAAACCAGCCGGATCTTCCTTCATCAGACCAGGAACCTGAGGTCAGGGTAGAGTCGGTAACAGCGATAGTGTTGTTAAACACTTCGCCGCTGTTTACGCCGGTGATGACGGTATTATCGTCAATATCTTCCCACTCATAACCCTGAGTCAGGGTAATACCCGCGACGTGAGAGTTGTTGGAGATAGACAGATCAACTTCTTGATCCAGAGTGATAGCCGTACCCAGGTTATAAACGTCGACAACGTGCGTATCAGCCACGTCATTATAGGTACCGTTGTAGGTATAATGTTCGTAGTTGTCATCGATAGTGGAGTTGATGACGTTCATTGCCAGACGGTCGTAGTAATAGTCGGTACCCGTACGGTTAGTACAATCCGTGGTCATACACTCGGATGTCACCATACCGTGAATGGTACTGTTTTTAATCGTCAGGCTGTTATAATTGCCGTTAGTTGACAGTCCATCATCCAGATAATAAGTAGAAATAACGCCGTTGACAGTAGCGTTATTGATTACCGGATAAATATCACCGTTATAAATGCTATCAGTGCCGTAATTGTTCCAACCGACATAGCCATCGAAGTAAACGTCATCAACATGTGATGCGTCATTATAATGGGTGAACGTTGTGTACGTAGTTCCAGAAATATCAGTAGAAGCATTCGCCTGAGAAGTGATTGCCAAAGTACAGGCTAATGCTAATTGTGAGACTACAAGTTTCTTTTTCCAAGTGTGCATTTGTCATCCCTCCTCAGGGACGTAATATAGTTGATCCATCAATTATCAATGCAAAGAAAACATTTTATGTTTCGCGGGGACGATTATGCGGTTTCACAAAGGAAAGGTTCAATTATTCTTTGCTAGTCGTCCGAAACCGGACAACACTACGAATACTCCCGCCTCTGACACAAAAAACAAAAATACTTATCCTTTCAATGAAATACTGCACAACACACCGCTGAAACATATAATTAATAAATAACTCACCACACACCCAAACAAATAAACAATAAATAAAGAGAAATTATCACCAGCCCTACAGAAATAAACGCATCGATATTTAAAATAATAAAAACAGAAACAAGCAAAATAATGAATATAAATAACTTGCCATAAATGTGAATAAATTGCTCTAATGATTCAGCCTTCCACGATGGAAAATCCAGATATAACGCCAACTTTCGTAAACCACCCACCCTCAGGTTCGGGTATACTACGGCCTTCGATTCCACAAACATCAGGCATACCATGACAGACCTAATCCAACGCCCTCGCCGCCTGCGCAAATCACCTGCGCTGCGCGCTATGTTTGAAGAGACAACACTCAGCTTAAATGACCTGGTGTTGCCGATCTTTGTTGAAGAAGAACTCGACGATTACAAAGCTATCGAGGCCATGCCCGGCGTGATGCGCATTCCAGAGAAGCATCTGGCGCGCGAAATTGAACGCATTGCTAATGCAGGCATCCGCTCGGTTATGACCTTCGGCATTTCCCATCACACCGATGACACCGGCAGCGATGCCTGGAAAGAAGACGGTCTGGTGGCGCGCATGTCGCGTATCTGTAAGCAGACCGTACCGGAGATGATCGTCATGTCCGACACCTGCTTCTGTGAATACACCTCGCACGGTCACTGCGGCGTATTATGCGAGCACGGCGTTGATAACGATTTAACCCTTGCCAATCTCGGCAAACAGGCGGTCGTTGCCGCCGCTGCGGGCGCAGATTTCATCGCCCCTTCCGCCGCAATGGACGGCCAGGTGCAGGCGATTCGCCAGGCGCTGGATGCCGCGGGCTTTACCGATACCGCGATCATGTCCTACTCCACCAAATTTGCCTCTTCTTTCTATGGCCCATTCCGTGAAGCCGCAGGTACCGCGCTGAAGGGCGATCGTAAAACCTATCAGATGAACCCGATGAACCGTCGGGAAGCGATCCGCGAATCGCTGCTGGATGAAGCCCAGGGCGCAGACTGCCTGATGGTCAAACCGGCTGGCGCATACCTCGATATTCTGCGCGATATCCGCGAGCGCACCGAGCTACCGATTGGCGCTTATCAGGTCAGCGGTGAATACGCGATGATCAAGTTTGCAGCCCTTGCGGGTGCAATAGATGAAGAGAAAGTGGTGCTGGAAAGCTTAGGCTCGATCAAACGCGCTGGCGCGGATCTGATCTTCAGCTACTTCGCACTGGATCTGGCTGAGAAAAAAATCCTGCGCTAATCACTTTGTTGCCTAATGACGGCTTCGCTTTACCGGACCTACAGGTCGTAGGCCCGGTAAATGAAGCGTCTCCGATAATCACCCCGCCCGAAAAAACGGCTTGTCTCCCAAAATTGTCGCCCGGTGCATAATGCGCCGCTGGGGCAGATAATCCGCATTCGCATAATGCTGCGTCACGCGATTATCCCAAATCGCCACATCGTTGGGCTGCCAACGCCAGCGCACCTGGAACTCCGGTTTAGTGATATGCGCGAACAAAAAGCGCAGTAACGCCTCGCTCTCTTTTTCCGTCACATCGACAATTCGCGTGGTAAATCCTTCATTCACGAACAGCGCCTGCTTCCCGCTCACTGGATGCGTGCGCACCACCGGATGCAGCAGGGGCGGATGCTTTGCCACCGCCTCCAACCAGCGCTGATGCTCCTCTGGCGTCTGGCGGTATTTATATTCCTGGAAGGATTTACGAAAATCATGCTCTGCCTGCAGGCCGCTCAGCAACTGGCGAAACGGCTCAGATAATGCGTCATAAGCGGCAATCCCGCTGGTCCACAGGGTGTCTCCCCCTGTCGATGGCAGCTCTTTTGCCGCCAGAATCGCGCCCGCTGGCGGCGTGTCGATAAAGGTCACATCGGTGTGCCAGTTGTCGTTATCCGGCGGATTATCGTTATGAGTATCCAGCACGATAATCTCTTCAACCCCTTCGGCATGCGGATAGACAGGGTGAATATGCAGATCGCCAAAACGCAGCGCCAGCGCCCGCTGTTGTTGCGGCGTAATCACCTGCTCACGCAGAAACACCACCTGATGGCGCAGTACGGCGTGATAAAGCTGTTCAAACTGATTATCGCTCAGCGGGCGCGTCAAATCCGCACCGGTGATTTGTGCGCCAATGTTCGGCCCCAGCGGGGTAATGCTCAGACGTTCACTCATTGTACTGCTCCATGCCAGGGCGTCAGGCGGCGCTGAAGCGCGCGCAGACCCAGTTCTAAAATAAACGCGATAACGGCAATCACCGCGATCCCCGCCAGCACCACATCCGTTGCCAGAAACTCACCGGCTGACTGCACCATAAATCCTAAACCTCGCGTGGCGGCAATCAGCTCTGCTGCCACCAACGTCGACCAGCCCACGCCAAGCCCGATACGCAACCCTGTGAGTATCTCCGGCAATGCCCCCGGCAAAATAACAAACCACAGCACCTGCGTACGGCTGGCTCCCAGCGACTGTGCGGCACGCACTCTCACCTGCTGCGCGCTTTTAACCCCCGCCAGCGCCGACATCGCTACAGGGGCGAATATCGCCAGATAGATCAGCAGGATCTTGGAGGTCTCACCAATGCCAAACCAGATCACCATCAGCGGCAAATAGGCCAATGGCGGAACCGGACGATACAGTTCAATGATCGGATCGAGAATGCCGCGCATCGTCGGACTCAGCCCCATAGCGATCCCAACCGGAACGCCGAGCAGTACCGCCGCCAGCAGCGCGATAACAATACGCGTCAGGCTCGCCGCCAGATGCTGCCACAGCGTGGCATCCATAAACCCCTGCGGCCCGGCAATAACCATCAGTTTTTGCAAAACCTGGCCCGGCGGGGGTAAAAACAGCGGACTGATTAACTGCAGCGCCGCCACCGTCCACCACACCGCCAGAATGACGACCAGCGTACCGAAGCTTAAGGTAATCTGCCGCGAGAACGGCCAGCGCCAGTTCAGCGCGCGCTGGCGACGGGGTTTATCATTAATCACCACGCTCATGAGAATGCCTCCCGTTGTTCAAAGACACGACCTAACACATACTCGCGCATGGCGATAAACTGCGGGTCGGACTTAATGCTGCGGCTCGGCTCTCCGGCCACAAAGCGACGAGCGAAATTCAGCGGCAGACGCTCCAGTACCCGGCCAGGGCCTGGCGACAGCAATACCAGCTCCGTTGCCATAAAAACGGCTTCTTCAATATCGTGGGTAATCAACAGCACCTGTTTGCCAGTCTCATGCCACAACTTCAGCAGCAGGGTTTGCATCTGCTCGCGGGTAAAGGCGTCGAGCGCGCCAAAGGGTTCATCCAGCAACAACAGCTGCGGGTTGGCAGCCAACGCCCGCGCAATACCGACGCGCTGACGCTGACCACCAGAGAGCTGCCAGATAAAACGTTTTCCCGCATCCTCCAGCCCAACTTTCTGCAACATCTCCCGCGCGATTCGTTGACGTTGGGGCTTCTCCATCCCCACCAGTTGCAGCCCGAAGGCCACGTTGTTCTGCACGTTGCGCCAGGGCAGCAGGCCTTCGTTCTGGAACACAACCCCGCGCTCTGCGCCTGGACCTTCAACTTTGTTGCCCGCCAGCATAATGCTGCCATGCTGATACGGCACAAACCCGGCAATCAGATTTAACAGCGTGGTTTTTCCGCAACCAGAAGGTCCGAGTACCACCAGCAGTTCGCCACTATCGAGCGTCAGGTTGATATCTTCCAGCACCGGTTTTCCACCGTAGCTGGCGGCAAGATGAGAGATTTGCAGCATCAGTGCCTCCTTATTTATTGCACGAAGCGATCGGTCACATACTGGCTGTAATCCGTCGCGACGGCGGGGACTTTGCCCTGCTCTTTGAGGAACTGCGCGGTGTCGATAATCGCTTTATTCACCGGGCCGGTTAGCTCAGCGGTTTGCTGTTGTGCCGTCAAATAGGTGTTACCTTTCACCAGCCCTGGCACATCCGCCTCCGGTACGCCACTCAAACGCGACAGTTTGCTGATATTCTCCGGCTGTTTCAGCCATTCATCGGGATTAGCGATATAAGGCTGCTGGGCGTCGATGGCGCTTTTGGCAAAGGCTTTCACCACGTCAGGATGCTTCTCGGCAAAATCTTTGCGCACCACCCACACGTCCAGCGTCGGTGCGCCCCACTCGCCAACCTGCGATGAGTCGGTTAATACCTTGCCATCTTTTTCCAGCGCGTTTACCGCAGGCGCCCAGACATAAGCACCATCAATATCTCCGCGCTGCCAGGCGGCAATAATCGCGGGTGGCTGCAGGTTCACAATCTCCACCTGCCCTGCTTTGATACCCCAGTGTTTCAACGCCGCCAGCAGGCTGTAATGGGTAGTGGAAATAAACGGCACGGCAATGCGTTTACCAATCAAATCTTGCGGTTTACTGATGTTTTTCTTCACCACCAGCGCTTCAGAATTGCCGAGTTTTGACGCCAGCAGGAAAACCTCAATAGGCACCTGCTGGCTGGCAGCGACCGCCAGCGGGCTGGAGCCAAGATTACCGATCTGCACATCACCGGATGCCAGCGCACGGACGATGCTCGCACCGCTGTCGAATTTGCGCCAGTCAACGGTAGCCCCGCTCTCTTTAGCAAAGGTGTTATCCGCCTGCGCCACTTTAGCGGGTTCAGCGGAGGTCTGATAAGCAACGGTGACGTTCACCGCCTGTGCCTGAAATGCGATGAATGCCAGTGCGGCAAGTAGTGCGTTACGCGATGAAATAGCCATGATTGTCTGCTCCCCTGTCTTGTTATGGGGGCAGTATTTCGTTGCGGCACAATTTGATAAAGGAATTAAAAATTCTGGCTAATAGCGATCTGTTTTTAGAAAAAAAGCGGCAATGCTTAGCCCGGAAATGCATTTGATTGCAGGCCGGCAAATTATTGCGATTTTGTTACATTCGTTACATATCCGCGCCACGGGGATTGCCAGCGCGGCGCTGGCAGGCATCATAGATGCCATTGTCAGGCAAGAGAGCAAGATCATGATTCATGTTGTGCTGGTGGATGACCATGTGGTGGTGCGTTCCGGCTTTGCGCAATTACTCAGTCTCGAAGACGATCTCAACGTTGCTGGCCAGTACAGCAGCGCGGCACAGGCGTGGCCTGCATTACTGCATGATGACGTCAACGTTGCGGTGATGGATATCGCCATGCCGGATGAAAATGGCCTGAGCCTGTTAAAACGACTGCGGGCGCAGAAGCCCGGTTTTCGCGCCATTATTCTCAGCATCTATGACTCACCCACGTTTGTGCAAAGCGCACTGGATGCCGGTGCCAGCGGTTATCTGACCAAACGCTGCGGGCCAGAGGAACTGGTGCAGGCGGTACGATCGGTTGGTATGGGCGGGCATTACCTGTGCGCCGACGCGCTGCGGGCGCTACGCGGCGGCGAACAGCCCGCGCAGGTACTGGAGGTATTGACCCCGCGCGAGCGCGAAGTGTTTGATCTGCTGGTCAAAGGCGACAGCGTAAAAGAGATCGCCTTCAAGCTCGACCTCAGCCATAAAACGGTGCACGTTCATCGTGCGAACGTGCTGGGCAAACTGCAATGCCACAGCACCATCGATCTGGTGCATTTTGCACTCGACCACCAGTTGCTGACGGGGCATTAATGTCACGCAGCCTTCGTCATGGGGTTATTTCTCTGTTTATTCTGCTGGCCTGGGGATCGGGCTGGCTGATGCTGTGGACGCTGGGGTTTTACCTGACCCACAACGGCCAGCAGGCAGCGCTATTCCTGCCGCACGGCGTCTATCTCGCCCTGCTAATCCTGCTTTCTCGCCGTTACTGGCCCGCGCTGGTACTGCCGCCGGTGCTGATGCTGTTCTGGCTGCACAGCGAGCAATTAGTGAATGGCTATATCCTGCTGGCTGCGCCGTTGATTAGCCTGATCCCGGCGAGTATCGGCCAGTCCTACTGGCACCGCTTCCCCCTTTACTGGCAGCGCTTAACGCTGCTGTTGGCCGCGGTGACGATCACGTCATTGCTCAATACCCTCCTGCTTTCACCGTTTATCCAAAGCCCGGCAACGTTAATTGGCCTGGCATCGTTTACCGGCGGCGTGCTGCTGACGCCGTTTGTCTATCTGATCTACGAATTTCTGCGCCAGCAGCACCGCTATCATTTGCTCGGACTGGATACCACCAATCCTCCCCTGCGTACCTCGCTTATCATCTGGTGCAGTCTGTTTTTCATTATTGGCATAGGTACCCAGATGGTGCTGTCACCGGAGATCGAGCGCCTGCTGCTAATCGTGGTGTTCTTACCAAACGTGGTGATGGCGTGGAAATTTGGCTGGCAGGGCGGCGTGTTGTCCGGACTGCTCGGCAGTATGATGATCACCATCGCCCGGCAAATCGGCGTCGGGTTCAGCAATTTACTGGAGCTGGAGATTTTCCTCGCCACCCAGGCGCTGCTGGGCATAGGGCTCGGGATCGCTATCAGCCGCCAGCAGCATCTGGCGCAAAATCTGCACCATTATCGCCAGCGTCTGGAAGCCGAACTGGCAGCGCGACGCGCGCTGACCGAACAACTGATCCGCACCGAGGAAAATACGCGCAAAAGCCTGGCGCGGGAGCTACACGACGAAATTGGTCAGAACATCACCGCCATTCAAATTCAGTCGCAACTGGTCAAGCGCGCGCCGGGTCGCGAGCAAACGCTTGAAGCGGCAAATCAGATCAACGACCTTGCCCGGCGCATTCACCACTCCACCCGCCAACTGCTGCGCCAGCTACGACCGCCCGCGCTCGATGAACTGGCCTTTAAAGATGCACTGCATCATCTGGTGAATGAATTTGCCTTTGCCGAACGCGGCATTCGCTGTTGGTTTGACTATCAGCTTGAAAATACGCCAGAAAATGAAACGGTGCGTTTCACACTGTATCGCCTGCTGCAGGAGTTGCTCAATAACGTCTGTAAACATGCCGACGCCAGCGAAGTGTCGATTACGCTGCGCCAGCAGGAACACCGCGTGTTTCTGCACGTCGCTGACAACGGCGTAGGTATTCTCGCGGAGAAAATCCCCGGGTTCGGTATCCAGGGGATGCGTGAGCGGGTCAGCGCCCTTGGCGGCGAACTGACGCTCGAATCGAACAACGGCACGCGGGTAATTGTTAACCTGCCCACAAATTTGCAACAAATCAGCCGTTAACCAGGAAAAAGTCTTAGTCACTGCGGACTTTATCTCATCCCATTTTGCTTTCACTTTCCTATAGTCAGCACAAACGGAGGCTGCCATGCATGCACGTGCATCACGCGAAACAGACCAACAGTACCGGGCGCTACGCCCCCGGCTGCTGATGTGTATGGTGATTGGGTACGCCGCGTTTTATCTGACGCGCAAAAGCGTTAACTACGTCCTCCCGGCGCTGCAAACGGATCTGGGTCTGGATAAAGGCGATATCGGCCTGCTGGGATCGCTGTTTTATCTGACCTATGGCCTGTCGAAATTCACCGCCGGGCTATGGCACGACAGCCACGGACAGCGCGCGTTTATGGGCATTGGCCTGTTTGCCACCGGCGTTTTAAACGTGCTGTTCGCCTTTGGTGAATCGCTGACGCTGCTCCTGGTGGTCTGGACGCTGAACGGATTTTTTCAGGGCTGGGGCTGGCCGCCCTGCGCCCGACTATTGACCCACTGGTACTCGCGCAACGAACGCGGCTTCTGGTGGGGCTGCTGGAATATGTCGATCAACATCGGTGGGGCCATCATCCCGCTGATTAGCGCCTTTGCCGCCCACTGGTGGGGTTGGCAGGCAGCCATGCTGGCTCCAGGAATAATCAGCATGGCGTTAGGCATCTGGCTCACCCTGCAACTGAAAGGCACGCCCCGGGAAGAAGGCTTACCCACGGTTGGGGAATGGCGGCAAGACCCGCTGGAGTTGCGTCAGGAGCAGCAAAGTCCGCCGATGGGGCTGTGGCAAATGTTACGCACCACCATGCTGAAGAACCCGATGATCTGGCTACTCGGCGTGTCATATGTGTTGGTCTATTTGATCCGCATTGCGCTCAACGACTGGGGCAACATCTGGCTGACGGAAAGCCACGGTGTGAACCTGCTCAGCGCCAATGCCACGGTAATGCTGTTTGAAGTCGGCGGCTTGCTGGGGGCGCTGTTTGCCGGATGGGGATCGGATCTGCTGTTCAGCGGTCAGCGTGCCCCAATGATTTTGCTGTTCACACTGGGGCTGATGGTCTCCGTCGCCGCGCTGTGGCTGGCGCCGGTGCACCACTACGCGCTACTGGCAGTGTGTTTCTTTACCGTGGGCTTTTTTGTGTTTGGCCCACAGATGCTAATTGGCCTCGCGGCCGTGGAATGCGGACATAAGGCGGCGGCAGGTTCAATTACTGGTTTTCTCGGGCTGTTCGCCTATCTGGGGGCCGCGCTGGCGGGTTGGCCGCTGTCGCTGGTCATAGAACACTACGGCTGGTCGGGAATGTTCAGTTTGCTCTCGGTTGCCGCTGTCTTTATGGGTTTATTGCTGATGCCATTGCTCATTGCGGGCATTCCCCCTTCTCTCAGTCAAAGGATAAAACAATGAAACTGACGCTTACCTCTACCCTAATTGCCTCCGCTCTGACGCTGGCAGCCTTCAGCAGTGCAGCTCAGGCGCAGGGTCGTCTGGTGGTGTATTGCAGCGCCACCAACGAAATGTGCGAAACCGAAACCAAAGCCTTCGGTGAAAAATATGATGTGAAGACTTCATTCATTCGCAACGGCTCAGGCAGTACGCTGGCGAAAGTGGATGCCGAGAAGAAAAACCCGCAAGCGGATGTCTGGTACGGTGGTACGCTGGATCCACAGTCCCAGGCCGGTGAAATGGGGCTGCTGCAGCCGTATAAATCACCAAACCTCGAACAAATCATGGAGAAGTTTCGCGATCCGGCAAAAGTGAAAGGCAACCTCTCCTCGGCGGTTTATGTCGGTATTCTGGGCTTTGGCGTCAATACCCAGCGCCTGAAAGAGAAAAACCTACCGGTGCCAAAATGCTGGAAGGATCTGACCAAACCGGAATACAAAGGCGAAATCCAGATTGCTGATCCGCAAAGCTCCGGTACCGCCTATACCGCACTGGCGACTTTTGCCCAACTGTGGGGGGAAGATCAGGCCTTTGACTACCTGAAACAGCTCAACGCCAACGTCTCCCAGTACACCAAATCCGGCATTGCCCCGGCGCGTAACGCCGCCCGTGGCGAAACGGCTATCGGCATCGGTTTCTTGCACGACTACTCACTGGAAAAAGAACAGGGCGCACCGCTGGAACTTGTCTCACCGTGCGAAGGTACCGGTTATGAAATCGGCGGTGTCAGCATCCTGAAAGGCGCGCGCAACCTCGATAACGCCAAACTGTTCGTTGACTGGGTACTGTCGAAAGACGCGCAGGAGCTGGCGTGGAAGAAAGGTAAATCCTATCAGATCCTGACCAACACCACCGCCGAGACGTCCCCTAACTCGCTGAAGCTCGACGACCTGAAGCTTATCAATTACGACATGGATAAGTACGGCTCGACCGACGTGCGTAAAGCCCTGATCAATAAGTGGGTCAGCGAAGTGAAGATGGGTAAATAACCCCAGATTTACGTTCATTTGCCGGATACGGCCTCAACGCCATATCCGGCCTGAAATACCGGAACCGCTATGTCACACACACTTGCACTCCATCCCGTGAAAAAACGGGATGCGATATTTCTTTGGATTTTACTCGGCTGGCTGGCGTTTGCCCTGCTGCCGAGCTGGAGCCTGGACTACGGTCTGCTGGAGTCGACGCGCGAAGAAATTCTCGCCGCCTACGGCTGGTCACAGTTCAATATCAGTTGGCTCTGGTATCTGCTGCCAAGCCTGCTGCTGGTGCGCCCGTTCCATGAGGCCAGACGCGAACAGCGCAGCCGCCATTATTTTGATGCGGGCTGGGCGTTTTTCTGTATGGCGTTTATCGTCGCCAGCGCGACTCTTGAGGGACGCGGCTTAGGCTATGCCACCATCGTGCTGTTTGTGGCACTTGGCGCGATCATGACCCTGGCGCTCACACGTCTGGAATGGCTGGGCGGCGACCGTTTCGTCATCGGCTCGCTCACCGCGATTGTCGCGCTGATCGGTATTTTTATCGTCTGGCCAAGTATCGCTATTTTCATTCCGATGTTCACCAACGACGCCGGGGAATTTGCCCCGCTGGCGTTTATGAATGTGCTGTCGCAGGCGCATATCATTCAGGTGATCCTCAACTCGATTATGCTGTCGATTGCCGTCGGCGTCGGCTGTACCTTCTTTGGCCTGGTGCTGGCTATCTACACCACCCGTATTGCGAAACGCAGCGCCATTATTGGACGTATTTTCTCGATTCTGCCGATCGTCACCCCGCCGTTTGTTGTGGGTTTAGGCGTAACGCTGATGATGGGACGCTCCGGTTACATCACCGAATTTATGGTCGAATGGTTTGGTTTGACTAACACCAACTGGCTGTACGGTTTTATCGGCATCTGGCTGGCGCAGGTGCTGGCCTTCACTCCGATGGCGTTTATGATCCTCGACGGGGCGATCAAAACCATTCATCCGTCGCTGGAGGAGGCGTCATACACCCTGCGCGCCAGCCGCTGGCAAACCTTTAACGGTGTGTTTGTCCCGCTGCTAAAACCGGCACTGGCAAACGCCTTTTTAATTGTGGTGGTGCAGTCGCTGGCCGACTTCAGTAACCCGCTGGTGCTTGGCGGTAACTTCGACGTGCTGGCAACGCAAATCTACTTCTATATCACCGGCTCCCAGCTCGACTACCAGGCCGCCAGTACGCTGGGTGCCTTCCTGTTGCTGTTCTCGCTGCTGGTGTTCTGCGTGCAGTACATGTGGATTGGTAAACGCTCGTACGTCACCGTTTCCGGTAAATCCTATCGGGGCGACGTGCAGCCGCTGCCGGTAACGCTGGTATGGAGCGTGGTCGCGCTGCTGGCGGTGTGGATTGCCTTTAACGCCCTGCTCTACGGCAGCATTTTCTACGGCAGTTTCACCGTAAACTGGGGCGTGGACTACACCCTGACGCTGGCGAACTTTACCAAACTGTTCGGTCAGGGAATGAGCGACGGCGCGTGGCCTTCACTGCTCGACACCCTGCTCTACGCCGGGATTGCCGCGCCGATCACCGCTATCTTCGGCCTGCTGATCGCATGGGTTGTGGTGCGTCAGCAGTTTAAAGGCAAAAAGACCATCGAGTTCACCACTATGCTGTGCTTTGCCGTTCCGGGCACCGTAGCGGGCGTGTCGTACATTCTGGCCTTTAACAGCGCCCCGGTATACCTCACCGGCACCGCCGCCATCGTGATTATCTCAATGGTGATGCGTAACGTCCCGGTCGGTATCCGGGCGGGCATTGCGGGCTTAGGCCAAATCGATAAATCGCTGGATGAAGCCTCGCTCAGTCTGCGTGCCGGTTCCCTGCGCACCATTACGCACATCCTGTTGCCGCTGCTGCGCCCGGCGATCCTCTCAGCGCTGATCTACAGCTTTGTGCGCGCCATTACCACCGTCAGCGCCATTGTGTTCCTCGTTACGCCGGATACCCGCGTGGCCACGGCCTACATCCTGAACCGCGTAGAAGACGGCGAATACGGCGTGGCGATTGCCTACGGTTCCATTTTGATCGTGGTGATGCTGGCGATTATTTTCATCTTTGACTGGCTGATCGGTGAATCACGTACCTCCCGTTCAAAAGCCAAAAACCAGGCGTAATGGAGCGCACTATGACTCAGAAAAATTTCGTTGAACTGCGCAACGTCACTAAACGATTTGGCAGCAACACGGTTATCGACAATATCAATCTCACCATTCCGCAGGGGCAAATGGTAACGCTGCTCGGCCCGTCCGGCTGCGGTAAAACCACCATCTTGCGTCTGGTTGCCGGGCTGGAAAAACCGAGCGAAGGACAAATTTTCATTGATGGCGAAGACGTTACTCATCGTTCTATTCAGCAGCGCGATATCTGTATGGTGTTTCAGTCATATGCCCTGTTCCCGCATATGTCGTTAGGGGAGAACGTCGGTTATGGCCTGAAGATGCTCGGCGTGTCGCGCGCGGAGGTGAAAACCCGCGTCAAAGAGGCGCTGGCGATGGTGGATCTGGAAGGATTTGAAGACCGCTTTGTCGATCAGATCTCCGGCGGTCAGCAGCAGCGCGTGGCGCTGGCCCGTGCGTTGATCCTCAAACCGAAAGTGCTGCTGTTTGATGAACCGTTAAGTAACCTGGACGCCAACCTGCGTCGCAGCATGCGCGACAAGATCCGCGAGCTGCAAAAGCAGTTTGATATCACCTCGCTGTACGTCACCCACGATCAAAGCGAAGCCTTTGCGGTTTCCGATACCGTACTGGTGATGAACAAGGGACACATCATGCAGATCGGCTCGCCGCAGGATCTCTATCGCCAGCCCGCCTCCCGCTTTATGGCGAGCTTTATGGGCGATGCCAACCTGTTCCCGGCCACCTTCAGCGACAGATACGTTGATATCTACGGCTATCATCTGCTGCGCCCACTGCACTTTAGCGATCAAGGCGAGGGCATGGTAGGCGTGCGCCCGGAAGCGATCACCCTCAGCGACCGCGGCGAAGAGAGCCAGCGCTGCGTGATCCGCCACGTCGCGTATATGGGACCCCAATATGAGGTCACGGTGGAGTGGCACGGACAGGAGATTTTATTGCAGGTCAACGCTACGCGTCTGCAGCCGGACGTCGGCGAGCAGTATTATCTCGAAATCCATCCGTACGGCATGTTTGTGCTGGCGGATGCGGCATAAAGTGTTACCCATGTTTCCGGTTCATACCGTATCGCCATCTGGCAAAAAATGCCCGATGGCGGCTTACGTCTTATCGGGCCTGAACTTGAACTTTTAACGCGGCAATATCCGCAGGCGTGGTGCGACAGCACCCGCCAATCAATCGTGCGCCAGCGGCCTGCCACTGTGGCAGATAATCCGCCAGTTGCGCACAAGACTCACCGTGATGATGCCAGGTTTTGCTCGCGGCATCGTACTGCTCGCCCGAATTCGGATACACCACCAGCGGCAGCGCCGTTAAGCCGTGTAAATGCAGCAACGCAGCGGTGGTGTTTTCCAGCGCAATGCAGTTAATGCCTAACGCCACCACCTGCGGATAATCCGCCAGCAACGCGACCACGTCACGCAGCGGCGTACCGTCGCTCAGGTGCTCGCTGTCACGCAGAGTAAATGAGAACCAGGCACGCGCACGCGGGTACGCGGTCAACAGCTCAGCCAGTGCGCTAATCTCGACAAAATTCGGCAGAGTTTCGCAGGCCAGCAGATCGGCCCCGGCATCCAGCAATGCTTCCACGCGCGGGCGATGAAACGCCTGGAACGCCTCGGCGCTGCGCTGGTAATCGCCACGGTATTCAGAGCCGTCCGCCAGATACGCGCCGTAAGGTCCGACAGATCCCGCCACCAACAGCGTGCCCGCTTGCGGGTTCTCTGCCAGATACGCTTCACGCGCTTTACGCGCCAGCTCCACGCTTTTGCCAATCAGCGCTTTCGACTGCGCTTCATCCAGGCCTCGCGCGGCAAATCCCGCCGGTGTCGCCTGATAGCTGGCGGTGATCGCGCATTGCGCCCCCGCCCGGTAATAATCAAGATGCACTTCGCGGATAAGCTCCGGGTTTTCTACCAGCACTTTGGCTGACCACAGGCTGTCGGCTAAGTTACACCCTCGCGCTTCCAGCTCCGTCGCCATCGCGCCATCCAGTAACAGGACATCCTGTTTCTCAAGGAGAGCGCGTAACGGATTATTCTGCGACATGTTCTGGCTCCTGTTTTGCGTTACGGGGTTGAGTAAGGAAATATGCACCATAGCACAACGCAACAAACGGTAACCCGCACCACAACGCAATTCTCTGCGCTGGATCGAATGCCAGCCCTACACAGGCCACCAGGCACAACACAAATCCCAATACCGGCACCAGCGGATACCACGGCGCACGATAATGTAATGCACTCAATGCCTTACCCTGTTGCAGATGACGGCGGCGAAAAACAAAGTGCGAGGCGCAGATGCTCAGCCACACCGCCACCACCGCAAACCCGGAGATTGCCGACAGCGCGACAAATACCGTGTCCGGGGCCACCACGCTGGAAAACAGCGCCAGTACGCCGCCGAGCATACTGACCGACAGCGCCGTCAGCGGCACGCCTTTTTTCGTTACTCGCGCAAAACAGGCTGGCAGCGTACGTTCATTCGACAACGACCAGAGCATGCGCCCGGAGGCATACAGCCCGGAGTTCGCCGCAGAAAGAATGGCTGTCAGGATCACGAAGTTAAAAATATCGGCAGCGTAAGGAATACCTACCTTCTCAAATACCAGCACAAACGGGCTTTTCTCCACGCCCGCCTGCTGCATCGGGATCAGCGCCGCCAGCACAAAAACGGTACCGATAAAGAAAATAATCAGTCGCGCGATGGTGGTACGAATCGCCACCGGGATCACCTTGCGCGGATTTTCCGTTTCACCGGCGGCAATACCGATAAGCTCAGTTCCCGAAAAAGCAAAGTTCACCGCCACCATAGTCATCAGGATCGGTAAGCCACCATGCGGGAACCAACCTTCCGCTGTGATATTACTTAGCCCCGGCGCGGGCGAGCCATCCTGCATCGGGATAAAGCCAAAAATCGCCGCCCCGCCGAGGATAATAAAGGCGATGATAGTGACCACTTTCACCAACGAGAACCAGAACTCCCCTTCGGCAAAAAAGCGCGTGGAGATAACGTTCAGGCCAAAAATAATCACACAGAACACCACGCACCAGACCCATACTGGCACCAACGGAAACCAGTACTGCATACAGAATCCGGCAGCGGTAAAACTCGAACCAAGCGCCACGGTCCAGGTCAGCCAGTAGAGCCAGGCCACGGTATACCCCGTCGCCGGGCCGAGATAGCGCGCGGCATAGACGTGAAACGCCCCGGTCTCCGGCATTGCGACCGACAGCTCGCCCAGACACTGCATAACCAGCCAGACCACCAGCGCGCCAATCAGATAGGCCAGCAGCGTTCCCGCGGCCCCGGTAGTGGAGATGATGTAGCCGGTATTGAAGAATAACCCTGTGCCAATCACGCCGCCTAAGGAGAGCATAATCAGGTGACGCGTTTTCATCGTGCGCTTCAGTGGCGCATTTTGTTGTGTTGTTTGCATATAACCTTCTAAACGTATGGACATCTAAACATCCAAAGAAGGTGTGTTATACCGCGTTTGTTAACACAATGCAAAGTCAACCCTGCACCAGACGCAGATGACCGCGCCGGGCGCTTAATACCGGGTGGGGGTTAATTATCAAATATAAAAAGGGCCGCCAGCTCATAACGCCTCCGTTGCCAGGCTTTACATAAACTCTGGCAACGTCATCGCCGGCTGGCGTTCACCCGGAAGTGGGAACCGTATCTCCCCACTCATACAACCGAACGATTGTTTATGAGCCACTGGTCGGGATCGGCATCTGCGATTTACGGCTCATCAGGAAAAATACCGCCAGCCCTGCCAGTAAAATGCCCGGCGCAGAAGCCGCCATCACGCCTACCGTTCCTGTGCCGAGTGCTAACATTTTTCCTGCCAGCAGCGGGCCGCTCATCGCCCCCAGACGCCCAACGGCGACGGCGGTACCCACGCCTGTCGCGCGGATCTGCGTACTGTAAAACAGCGGAGCCAGCGCATACAGCACGCTTTGTCCTCCAGTGGCAAACATCCCCGCCACAAATCCGGCCATCAGCATACCGCTCAATGACGACACCGTCCCCAGCGCCAGCAACGAAGCCAACATCCCGGTGTAGATCAGAAGCGACATGACCACCGGGCGCAGTTTGTCCATTAATGCCCCGAGAATTAACGTGCCGCTGGCCGCACCGATTTGCAGAGCAAACATCACGCCAGCCGCCTGCGAGGGCTGAAAGCCCTGCTCCACCAGCAGCATCGGCAGCCAGTTGATCAGCATATACACCACCAGCAGGGTGAAGAAATAGCACAGCCACAGCAGCAGCGTGGCGGTGGCGGTAGCGGGTGCGAACAGGGCGCGCAACGGCGCGGCGGCCACCTGCGTTTGCTGGGCATAAACCTGTGATTCTGGCAGCCAGCGCATCAACAACGGCACCAGCAGCAGCGGGATCACTCCGCCAACCCAGAACACCGTTTGCCAGGCGGCGGCCAGACCGCTAAATCCGAGCGCCGCCGCTAACGCCGCGCCAAT
>NZ_SZWS01000018.1:94885-97460 GCF_005281245.1 Citrobacter sp. wls826 | reverse complement strand
CAGGCTCACCGCCGTACCGCGAAAACGCGGGCCCGCCGCTTCGGAGGTCAGCGCGATCAGATTCGGCAACGCCGCGCCCAACCCGACGCCGGTCATCAGACGGGCAAACACCAGCGACGAGAAATCCCAGGAAATCGCCGTCGCCAGCGAGAACAGGCCGAAAAGCGCCACCGAGGCAATAAGAATACGCTTGCGGCCATAGCGATCGGCCAGCATGCCGCCCACCAGCGCGCCGGGCAGCAGTCCGAGAATGCCCGCACTGAAGATCCAGCCCATCTGCATTTTATCCAGCGCAAACGCCTGGGCGATACCGACGGCAGCGATCCCGGCGGCCTGTAGATCCAGCCCTTCCATCAGGGCAACTAAAAAGCAAAGCCCGACGGTTAACGTCAGGCGGTAAGATGTGGGGGTACGGGTAGTCATAAGATGTACCTCTGAGGTCACGATGCAGGTGAGTCGCGGCTGATACGTTGCCAGCCGCGTAATCATTTTTATTTGCTATTGCGCAGATCCAGCGCCACGTCGACGATCATATCTTCCTGGCCGCCCACCATTCGGCGTTTGCCCAGTTCAACCAGAATATCGACCGCGCTCAGGCCATAACGCGCCGCCGCCACTTCGCAGTGACGCAAGAAGCTGGAGTACACCCCGGCATAGCCCAGTGCCAGCGTTTCGCGATCCACCCGCACCGGACGGTCCTGCAATGGACGCACCAGATCGTCGGCGGCGTCCATCAGCGCATACAGATCGGTGCCGTGCTGCCAGCCGAGCTTATCCGCAGCGGCGATAAACACTTCCAGCGGCGCATTGCCCGCGCCAGCGCCCATACCCGCCAGGCTGGCGTCGATACGGTCGCAGCCCTCTTCCACCGCGGCAATCGAGTTCGCCACGCCGAGACTCAGGTTGTGATGCGCATGCATTCCGGTTTCTGTCTCCGGCTTCAGCACCGCTTTCAGGGCGCGGAAGCGGGCGCGAATATCGCTCATATTCATCGCCCCGCCGGAATCGACCACGTAGATACACGTCGCGCCGTAGTTTTCCATCAGCTTCGCCTGCTGCGCCAGATTCTCCGGCGTGGTCATATGGCTCATCATCAGAAAGCCGACGGTATCCATGCCAAGCTCACGCGCGTACTGAATATGCTGGGCCGACACGTCCGCTTCGGTGCAGTGGGTCGCCACGCGCACCACTCGCGCGCCGGCCTGATACGCGTTTTTCAGGTCATGAAGAGTGCCGATGCCCGGCAGCAACAGCGTGGCGATCTTTGCGTGTTTGACCACGTCTGCTGCCGCTTCAATCCACTCGAGATCGCTGTACGCGCCAAAGCCGTAGTTAAAGCTGGAACCTTGTAAACCGTCGCCGTGGGCCACCTCAATGGAATCAACCCGCGCGTCGTCCAGCGCTTTGGCAATCTGGCGCACGTTTTCCAGCGAATACTGGTGACGAATCGCATGCATACCGTCGCGCAGGGTCACGTCAGAGATATAGAGTTTTTTACCGTTCATGCTGCTTCTCCTGCCTGACGGGTGAGTGACTGCGCCATCAGCTCAGCGGTCGCCAGCGCGCTGGAAGTCATAATGTCGAGGTTGCCCGCATAGGCGGGTAAATAGTGCGCCGCACCTTCCACTTCCAGATACACCGCGGTTTTCAGCCCGGAAAACTGACCAATACCCGGCAGATTCACCGGTTTATCCTCCGGGATGACTTCAAACTGGACGCGCTGTTTCAGGCGATAGCCTGGCACATACGCCTGCACCGCCGCCGCCATGTCATTAATCGACGCTTCAACTTCAAGCTGGGAGGCCGCTTCGCTCAACACATACACCGTGTCGCGCATCATCAGCGGCGGCTCCGCCGGGTTAAGTACGATAATGGCTTTGCCTTTGGCCGCGCCCCCCACCACTTCAATCGCCTTCGAGGTGGTTTCGGTAAACTCGTCGATATTGGCGCGGGTGCCCGGTCCCGCAGATTTACTGGCGATCGAGGCGATAATTTCGGCGTAATGGACTTTTGCCACGCGAGAAACCGCCGCCACCATCGGGATGGTCGCCTGCCCGCCGCAGGTCACCATATTGACGTTCTGCTGGTTAACGTTGGCCTCCAGATTCACCACCGGGACGCAGTACGGGCCGATCGCTGCGGGCGTCAGGTCGATCAGACGGATCCCCGGTTTTACGGCGCGCAGCGCGGCGTCATTTTTCAAGTGCGCGCCCGCGCTGGTGGCATCAAACACGATGTCAATGTCAGCGAATTCTGGCATCGCAAGAAGCCCCGTCACCCCTTCATGGGTGGTGGCAACGCCCATACGCCGGGCGCGTGCCAGACCGTCGGATTGCGGATCAATCCCCACCATCACCGCCATCTCCAGACGTACGCCGTGACGCAGAATTTTAATCATCAAATCGGTGCCGATGTTGCCAGAGCCGATAATGGCGACTTTACGCTTACTCATGACTGACTTCCTTTTGTAACCGCCGCTGAAAAGGTGGCGGCAACTGAACCAATACCGTCGATATGGGCTTCGAAACGATCGCCCGCATTCACCGCCACCATCGGGCCTAACGCCCCGGTGAGA
>NZ_SZWS01000018.1:79943-94825 GCF_005281245.1 Citrobacter sp. wls826 | reverse complement strand
CCGAGGCTGGCCATTTTGCGCGCCAGCCACACGGCGGCGTTGATCGGATGTCCCAGACATTCGCTACCGCGCCCGCTGGAAACCTCTTCGTTATTGCGCGTCATTTTCATCGCGCAGTTTTTCAGATCTAATCCTGCCGGATGTTGTGCCGGGCCGCCGACCACATACACGCCACAGGAGGCGTTATCCGCCACGGTATCAACAAACTTGATCGACCAGTCGCGAATACGGCTGCCGACCACTTCCAGCACAGGTAGCACCCACTCGATGGCGTTGTACAGCTCGTCAAAGGTGGTATCGGCATTGGGCAGATCGCGGTTCAGCACCAGCGCAATCTCCGCTTCAATACGCGGTTGTAGCACGCGGGCAAACGCAATGGTGTCGTTGTCGCCGTAGCACATGTCGGCGAACAGCGTGCCGAAGTCCGGCTGATCGACGCCCAGCTGCTGTTGCACTTTCGGGTGCGTCAGCCCCACTTTGCGCCCGACGACGCGACGCCCTCGCGCCACGTCATACTGCACATTGATACGCTGAATGGCGTAGGCCGCTTCGGCGTTATCCACGCCGATCAGTTCACGCAGCGGGGCGATAGCGTCCCCTTTTTCCTCAGCCTGACGTAAATCGGCGGCTAACTGCTCAAGATTAAGATTCGTCATGTCCGTTCCTTAAGGGCGTGCGAGGAAGTTCAGCACCAGCTGGTTAAAAGCATCCGCATGTTCCCACTGTGCCCAGTGCCCGCAGTCGCGGTAGATGTGCAGCTCAGACCCGGCAATCCCGGAGAGCAGGCGCAGGCCGGCGTCCATCGGCACGAAGCGGTCGTTGCGTCCCCAGACAATCAGGGTCCGGGCTTTGATTTCCCCCAGGCGCGGGCTGAAATCCGGAAACTGTTTCGGGTTGGCTTCAAGGCTGCGGACAAAGTTTTCCAGGTGATCGCGACGCGACAGCATGTTATTCAGACGCGCCTCAAACAGCGCCTCGGTCAGATCGCTGGTGTCGAAGACAAAGATCTCCATCATCAGCTTCAGGTTCTCGATGGTCGGTTCGCGGTACAGCTGATTCAGGCGCTTGATGCCTTCGGTCGGCATCGGGGTAAACAGGCTCATGCCCCCCGTCCCGCCGCCCATCAGCACCAGCTTGCCCACACGCTCCGGCCAGCTCAGGGTGAACGCCACGGCACTGTGGCCCCCCATCGAGTTGCCCAGCAGATGGATTTTCTGAATATCCAACTGATCGACCACGCTTTTCAGGATGCGAGCATTAAGATCGGATCGCGAACCGCGGTTAACGATGCCATCGCTTTTGCCCCAGCCAGGACAATCCAGCAGGATCACCCGGTATCCAGCCTCCACCAGAGGATCGATATTGCGGCTGAAGTTCGCCCAGCCCGTCGCACCCGGACCAGAACCATGCAACAGCACGACAGTCTCTTCGCCCTGCCCACAGTCATTGAAATGCACGCGCAGCGTTTCGCCTGCTTCCTGCACCTGCAGAAAACGACTGGTTGCGGCTTCGGTTTGCGGTTGGTAAGTCATGATGTTCTCCTGCATATTCAGTTCTGTTTCAGTTCTGTGTGGTGGCGCTCAGGGAGCCGAATCCAGCGATCCACTCTGGGATCGGGCGGTAATAACGGCCTTCGCTGCGCCAGTTGCCAAAGGCAGAAATAGCGGCAAAGGCAGCAACCCAGGTTTTAACTTCGTGCGTTGATTTGCCCGCCATCGCGGACAGTTCTTCGTTACTGACCGCGTCCAGCTCCTGCAAACGCCCCTGTTCAAGCAGCGTCATAAAGCGGTTATCCCAGACAGGATTAAGCGGATGCAGCGTGTGTTGATCGGCCACAAACTTCTCGGCGGCGCTGATCACCCGCTGCTGGCGCAGCTCGCGCTCGTTTTCAGGCAGTTGTTTGCCGCTGCCGAGCAGGCGGTCGCGCATATGGGCATCAGCCTTCGCCAGCTCCGGGACCGGCGGCTGATGCGACAGGCCGCCGGAGCCTAAAAACAGCACACGCTGATTCAGCGAGCTGGCGAATCGGCCAATCGCTTCACCGAGCATGCGGGTACGCTGAAAGCCCGGCAGCGGCGTGGCGACGCCGTTAATAAACACCGGCAGCACCGGCACGTTATCCAGACCGCCGAGCAAAAACTCCAGCGGCTGCGCGAAGCCGTGATCGACCTGCATGTTGTAGGACACGGCGAGATCGATGCCGCTTTTCATTACCGCGTGGGCGCAGGCTTCAGCGAGATCTGTCGGCACCGGCAGTTCCCCCGCCGCGCTACCGAAATCGCCGATCGCCGTAGCGCCTACGCCTAAACAGAACGGAGGCATCACGTCGTAGAAAAATCCGTTGTAGTGATCGGGGGCAAACAGCACCACCAGTTCAGGGTCGAACGCCGCAATACGTGCCCGGGCGCTGGCGATCACACCGTTAACCTCGTCGAGCACGGCCTGCGCAGGGTCGACGTAACCCACCAGCGGCGAGTGGGAAAGACAGTGAAGATAAGCGTGCATATCAGGCCACCTTTTCAGCGGGAATGTGGGCATTAACGCGGGTGAGCGTCATCACCGACGCCAGTTTATTCAGGGTACTACCCAGGGTTTGCGGAATGGCGATGGCGGCCACAAAGCGGTCCGGGCGTATCACCACCAGCGCGGCGTTGTGCTGGGCAAACCACGCGCGCAGGCGGTTTTGCGTATCGCCAATGCGGGTAACGCCGTCGTGGTTATCCTGATCGGTTTGTATCTGTGTATCCGGCACCACCTGGATAAACTGCGTCCCCAGCGCCTGCCACTGTTGGATCTGCGCCTCGCTCATGCCCCACAGCGGGTTACAGCCCCAACCGATCACCGCGAAATTCGGTCCGATGACGTTGTCGAGCAGCGTCACTTCACCTGATTCCAGCGTTACCTTCGGCTGGATAAACATCTTGCCAACGGGGGAGGTTTTCGCGTCGCCTTCACGCACCAGCGCCCCGGCGTGGTACTGCGGCATCGGCTTAAAGCGCATTTCAAGGAAGTAGCGTTTGACCGGCGGAATGTAGTTCAGCAGCCAGGAAACCCCGTCGCGCACCGCGCCGTGCCAGCGTTTCGGCGGCGCAAGTACGTTGCCTGCGGTCACCGAGAGATCGATCATCGCTTTGGCGTGGTCGCGGCGTTCCTGCTGGTAGGTATCCAACAGCGCATCACCGGCTTTGCCCTCAATCACCAGCGCCAGTTTCCACGCCAGATTGAAAGCATCGCGCATGCCACTGTTGTACCCCTGCCCCTGCCAGACCGGCATAATGTGCGCCGCATCGCCCGCCAGCAGTACGCGGTCAATGCGAAAACGTTCGGCCAGACGTGCGTTATGGGTATATACGCGCTGGCGGATCAGCTCGACGTTGTCCGGGTTCGGCAGCACTTTGCTCAAAAGCTGGCGCATATTCTGCGGTTCGCTGAGCTGCGCTTCGGTTTCCCCTGGCATTACCATAAATTCAAAGCGGCGCACCGCGTGCGGCAGCGCGGCGGAGACATACGGGCGCACCGGATCGCAGCACAGATACACATGCGGCGTGCTGAGCGGATCGTTAGCGATATCCACCACAATCCACTGATTCGGCGCGGTTTTGCCTTCAAATGGCACATTCAGCGAACGTCTGACGTTGCTGGCCCCACCGTCGCAGGCCACCAGCCACTGAGCTTTCACCGTTTCACGCTGGCCATCCGGCGCTTTCAGGTTCAACGTCACTTCACCATTTTGCTGGCTGAAGGCTTCCAGTTCTCGGGAGAACAGGCAGCGCACGTTGGGAAAACGCGACAGCCCTTCCAGCATCACCGCGTCTACCTGCGGCTGAATAAACGCGTTGCGGCGCGACCAGCCAAATTCGTCGGTCATCGGCTGGATATCAGCAAAACAGCGCCCTTTCGGGGTGAGAAAGCGCATCGCATGCCACGGCGTGGTGTGCGGCAGAACATTTTCGACCAGACCGACGGATTGCATGGTGCGCAGCGCTTCATCGTCAATGCCGATGGCTCGAGGATAGTCGATAAGGGTATCGAGCTTCTCCACCACCAACACCTCAATGCCCATCTGGCCAAGATAGTTCGCCATCATCAGCCCTACCGGACCGGCTCCGGCAATCGCTACCTGCACGGTGTGCTGCACAGCGGGTTGGATATCTGGATTTATTGTTGTCATTTCAGAACCTCACTACTCGGACAAAATGCAATTGCAGACCCTGGTGAGGCGCAATTGTTAATTGTTTTTTGTTAAAAGAATGTGAATATTTTTTTATTGTGCGGTCAGTATAGAAGTGAGTTTTTGCGCTACAATCAAAACATGCCTGGATGTGCACTAAGTGCACAACGTTGTTTTAACTGTAGATTTGTCAATAAATATGAAAAGTGACGACGGTACCGAATACAAAACCGTGCGCGGGTTAACGCGCGGACTAATGTTATTAAATATGTTAAATCGTCTCGACGGCGGGGCCAGCGTTGGCCTGCTGGCAGAGCTGAGCGGCCTGCACCGCACCACGGTCAGGCGACTACTGGAAACCCTGCAGGATGAGGGTTACGTCCGGCGCAGTCTGTCCGATGACAGCTTTCGCTTAACCATTAAGGTCCGTCAGCTCAGTGAGGGATTTCGTGACGAGCAGTGGATTTCTGCGCTCGCCGCCCCGCTGTTGGGGGATTTGCTGCGCGAGGTCATCTGGCCGACCGACGTTTCCACGCTGGATGTGGACGCGATGGTAGTGCGTGAAACCACCCATCGCTTCAGCCGCCTGTCGTTTCACCGGGCGATGGTCGGGCGTCGTTTGCCGCTGCTGAAAACCGCATCCGGCCTGACCTGGCTGGCATTTAGCCCGGAGAATGAACGTCAGGAACTGATTGAAATGCTGGCTTCACGACCGGGAGATGAGTTCCAGTTGGCGCGCGAACCGCTGAAGCTCGACGCCATTTTGAGCCGTGCGCGAAAAGACGGTTTTGGCCAGAACTTTCGCGGTTGGGATCAGGAGGAGAAAATCGCCTCCATCGCCGTCCCCATTCGCAGTGAACAGCGGGTGATCGGCTGCCTGAATCTGGTGTATATGGCCAGCGCCATGACCATCGACCAGGCCGCGGAAAAACATCTTCCGGCCTTACAAAAGGTGGCGAAACAGATAGAGGACGGCGTTGAGTCGCAGGAGATTTTGGTTGCCGGGAGGTGAGATGGATCACAGTTAAGCGGATCATCGGATTAATAGCTGAGATAACTCACTCACCAACCGATATAACACTGTGGCGTCTTGCCCTAAATATATCTTCATCACATAGTGTGCATTCGTTTTCTGCCAGGAGGCTGCATGTTAAAGGTAATTGCCGAAGATTTCATCAAACCTGAGTATATTGAAACCGTTCTCCCTTTGTACCGTGAGCTAATATCGGCGACGAAGAAAGAGCCGCAATGCATTGCTTATGACCTCTATATTGATGAAAAAGATCCGGGGCATTTTATTTTTATCGAAGAATGGCCAAACCACGCGGCTCTCGATGAACATTGTGCCAGTGAGCATTTCCGGCGACTTGTACCGTTAATCGATCAATACACGCGCCAGGAAGCACGTTACATACTGATGGATGACGTGGTAATTCCAGGTGCCTCGTCAAAATAAAAAAACAGAATGGAATTTGCTATTTGGCTCAAATGGATATTCCCTTCTGACAAAAATACGCATAAAAAAACCGAAACCCCGCTTCTGAAAAGAGCAGGATTTCGGTTTTCATTCACTCTGAAGGGCTTCAGACCTTAAGCAGTTTCACCGTCTCGTCGATATCGATTTCATCTTCCGAGAAGATCAGCGTCGTGCCCTGGAAGGTGGTGATGGCCAGCTTTTTCAGCGTGCGCATTTCACCAGGCTTCACGTCTGATTTCGGTCGGATGCTGTTCATCAGCACACCAACGGACAGCACCGCATTTTCTTTGTCGATACGAGTCTCAGCAGGGACTTCTTCGCTGTAGACCAGGTAAGACTTGATCGCCGTGAGCTTCAGACGCTCGCCCGCGATATAGATGTATTTGCTGTCGGGTATGACTTTTACCGCGTAGGCAGATAAGCCTTTGTTGTTGGTGGTAGGCTCAAAGGTCACCGCCGCGTCTTTCTTGATCAGCTCAGGATTAGCAACCTTAATCACATGAAAATAGCGGTTGTCGCCGTTTTCATCTTTGATAAATCCAAAGCCTTTATCTTTAAACCACGTTGTGATTGTTCCGTTCATTGCTGTTTCCGCCTGATTAAACCTATTACTTGTAGAGTATACCTACTCAATTTGCGCGCAGTGTAAAACACAGGCCATGTCTTTGGCTACTCGTTACCCCAACGATTGAGGAACTCCGCGATATCATCGATACGCTGTGCGTCGACTCCGGCCTCGGTTGCCATCTCCTGCTGCGCTTCTTCGCTGATCTCTTCATTGTTCATCAAACGAGTGATCAACTGCTGGAAGTAGTATGCCAGTGCGTCGCGTTCTGTATCGCTCACCGGCTTTGCAGCTTCAGTCGCGTATTCGTCGGCGATATCATAAAATTTTAGCGGAATGTCGTTGTTCATCGGGTGCTCCGGGGTAAATGCGTGTGCCAGCAGTTGCCTGCCGCGTCTGGTGTGAATGATAGCATTCTTATTTCATGGTTCGCGATCTGTTTTATTGGCTGCAATACGTTGCATATATCAACACTATTTTCTGGAGCCGCTTCGTATTTAATAAATCTACTCTTATTTAAATGACGTTTTTTATTCAGCTCGGTATAACAGCCACAGGTTAAATAGTGTAGTAAAGAAGGAAAGTAGTTAAAGTCTTTTCCCGGAGCATTAAATGATTTAGGGGATATTCCGGTGATTAAACAGCAAAGAATAATGATTCCCCTGCTAGCCTGCTAAGCGAAGCGCCATCGAGCATTTATCCTCGCCGCCACTCCCCCTCCAGGATGGCGGCCAGACCGCGAGTCCATCCCTTCGATTGGCGTCCAATTATTTTTCCATTCCCTACGCTTGCTTCTAACCCCCCAATTACAGGTGTAGAGTCAGCACCTAAATTACCTACAATATTTAGCGCCTTATTTCGAGCACTTTCCCAGTTTTTCTCAGACTTTAATATTGTTTCAATTCGAGTTACTGAGCCAGGTACTATCTAACCTGGCAATATAATGCAAGCCAGCAAACCACCTGGCGCTTCAAGCGCAACCTGGTTCCCTGATGAAGCGTCTTTAACTGTGTCCGCTATCGCCGACCAGGTTTCACTCTTCATCAGCGCAGTAACCGTATCCGCCACCACCTGATTCTTCCCGGCCAGGTCACTCATGGCCTTGCTGCAGTAACTATCACCCGCAGCACAGGCTGCCAGCGCCATGGCCGCATCAGCAACATAATCCGCTGAGCCTAGTGCTGCATCACCGGTATCAGCGAGGGCATTGATAATACCGTTCGCGATGGAAGAGGTTGTACCGTCACCCAGCTTTTCCCTGACTTGATTTTTCAGCGATTCAGCGGCCTGTTTCGCCGCTTCACGGGCCCGGTCACCACTGAGCGAGTTATTCTCAACAACTATTATTTCCTATGACGCTCATGCAATTTATTTTTCAACCATACTCCAGCACCTAATACTACTCCTGCGATGCTCCCTTTTTTCAATGCGATATATAATGCCTCTTCCCATGAAAAAAGGAATGCCCCATCCTTGAAGTAGAAAATTGTTGACACTCCTAGTTGGCATATGAAAAGAACAACAGAGATTAAGGCAGTACAGTACACAACCAAGAAAAGAAGCCAAAGGGTACCAACCTTGCTGAAGAGATTCATTGCTTCTTCTCCCGCTTGTCTAATTCATCTTTTACAGCTTTTCCTGTAAGTTCAGAAGCAGTAGAACCTGTAACTGCACCAATAACATCCTTTGTCACTTGATCAGTTACCGGAGACAATGAATCAACAACTTTTCCCCCTAAACTACCAGCCGCACTACCAAAGCCAGTACTTATCACAGAGTTAGTCGGATCTTCCCCTTTAATCGCACTGCCAATCGCAGCACCTCCCATATTGATCGCTGCTGATGCCTGCCAACTTTTACCTGTAGTCGCGGCAGCTGTCACACCGGCGAGAATTGCATCAACATAGCTGAAAGGATCATTCCCGCTAAGTTGTACGCCCGTATTCACGCCCACACCGATTGCCGCATTAAGCGCCATACCTTCTTTTATTGTGGTGCCAAGGACACTGCTGCCAAATAACAATACCGGGTCTCCAATACTGGCATTGGATTTATGATAACCCCATGTATTCATGATGGTTTATGCTTTCTGCTGCGCCTCTGTCTGTGGCGCTGACTTCATATAATCCTGCCCAGTCAGCATTCCTGCGATCAGCTCTTTAGTTACTGCCTCACCATATTTAGCCTGCATGTCAGATGCATATATTTTCAAATAACTTACCAACTCGGTTCGCTCTGCCGTGCTCAACTCCGCTGGTTCTTTATTGAACTTAGCAACCAGTGCATCGCTACGTTTATCGGCATTCTCAAGTTGTAAAAACTCTTTCGCGGTTTGCAGGGATTTATCGCCTTTTAAGACTTTCTCTGCCAAAGCATCACGTTTTTCCGAGGAGGTACTGCTCAGGAAATTATTCTCAACAACAACTCGCTCCGGTGTACAGTCTGACGGTGAACACGCTTTTTCCCTGTCCTTTCCGTCAGTTACATCCGTTTTTTGATGAGGCGTTTCGCTGGCCGTTACTTTTTGCCCCGACGCGCTTTTTTCAGCCCATTACGTAATCCTCCCAACGCCGCACAGTAGCGGAGTGAAGAGCGAGGTTTTAGGTTGTAGAAACACGCTCCCGAAGCGACCAGGGCTGTGCAATTACTTATTCAGTAAGGCTCTTCTGGCTTCCAACAATGCATGTTGAAGCCAATCAAAATCTACCACCCTAATATTCGGTGAAAACTCAACTTTGATGTTATTCTCACCGTCTTCTTGCTGTAAAAGCGCGATAAACTCTTCATCACAGTAGATTTCAGCTATTAATTTTTCATAATCAACATCACTAGCCACAATAATTTTTAATTGATGTTTCTGAGTCATTCTTAAGGCTCCAAAAATCCACGGAAATTACCCTGAGGGTCAAAGCGAGCTCCCCGTCCGTCAGGCGCTATAACATCAAAACCACCAAAGCGGTTACCTTCTTTGACCGTCGCGCCTGGAGTTTTAACAATGCCATCCAATATTTTTTACCCTTGTTCATTCATCTGAGCCGGTGTGCCCTTGGCAACAGGAAAAGCGCTCCCTTCACGACTGCCATGTTTTTGCAATGCTCTACCAGCAACAGTGAAATTTCCCGCTTTAACGGCCGAATCTGTTTTAGCACCGGTTTGTGAAATTGCATCTAAATCAAGTTGACCAAATTTGCCTGTATTAATTTTTGGCCCCAAACCAGACTGAAGACTCCTCACTGCATTAGCCGCCACTGTCTCAGCTTTAGCCGCAGTCGCCTCTGCCGCAGTTTTTCCGATACCTACAGCACCGCCAGCTCCAACACCGCCTGGCACTATCGCTTCTGACATCTGGATACCAGCATTATTCAGGCACAGCACTACATTACCTGCACACGCTTGTATCGCTACTTTAGCAGCCGCTGCGATTTCAGGTGTGGCCGCAGCCAGTAAACCACCACCAAGACCCGCCGGAAGGGCCACCATCAGGGCATCATTCATCGCCAGCCCTTTCTGGCAGGACGCTGATCTTGGGTCAGTGCTGCAAGATGCGATATTCTTGCCATGCTCCTGAACAAACTTCTCCTGGCCGCTTTCAGTACCGCCGAGCAGATTATTCTCAACAACAACTCTTTCCGGTGCGCCCCCCGTAACAATAACAGCTTCCCCTTTATTTTCAGTTACTTAAAACTAATTTTCTCTGCTATACTTCCAGCCCACTAACTTTTTGCCCTAACGCGCCCTTTCAGCCAGTTACACCATTTCCCCCAAATCTGTTAAAGAATAGCTCCCAACACACTATGACCATCATCCTTCCATGCAGTCATAGACAATATTACACGGGCGATAGCTTCTAATTATTCAGAGGGTAAGCTTTTGAAAAATCATTGTACGTTTCATGAAGATGATAAAATTTTGCATCAGGGTCATTTTTCAGTTCTTCATATCTTTTCATTAGTTTTTTGAATAAACCCTCTGGTACAGGATAAGGATCTACCTCATTTTTTGCACAGTAAAAATAGAAAAGCGCCTTTTCAAGCTCTGCAAGAGTTATATTATCCGCATTGCCTGTCAAATACTCAAATGCGTAAGACCACTGTTCTGACAATAATAAGAAATTCAGCGCCGAACCTTTAATGAAAACACCATCAATGTTATTTGAATTAAGTATTTTTTTACAAAATGACAGACAGCACCCCGAATCTTTAACTAATAAATTACTGAGACACTCTAACGCATCATCCTCTGGGTCGTTAAAAGAGTTAGCCTCTACATAGCCATTAGCCAGGTAACTTTCTAAACCTTCAATATCCTTTGTGGTACTATTCACATTTATCATTTGAATGCTCCCGTATTAACAGTTGAAAGTCTTTTCGTGCCATCAGGTAATATTGTCCATGTAGCATAAACCCTTACGTTACCGTTAGGCCCTGATACAACAACAGATGTTTTTCTATTTGCAGACGTAGCCCTGAGCTGAGTCCAATAACTTATCCATTATCATGCTGTTATTACTGGCAGTATTCACTATACCTGCTTGCTCTAATACACGAGCCATATCTTGAGAACGCTCAATATTATGGATTTGTTTTTCTAACACTTCCATCCTTTTAGCATTATTTGGATCTTTTGCAAATTCTTTTTGGCTGCTAATTTTTGCATCTTTTAAAGAATTATATTCTATTTGCAAAGACTCAAGGTCACCAGAAGCTTTACCACGCATATATAGTTCAATCTTATCGACAGGTATTTTAGCATCACCTTTTACAGCCGTGATGTGATTTTTCCCATTTGCATCTGGGAGTGAGCTAACCTCGAAACTATTAGACAAGCGTTGTTTACCAGCCAGAACTTCTATCTTACTGGCCGCCGCAGCACCTATTACTGGTGCCATCGAAGCCGCTACAACCTTCATTCCATCATAAGTTTCAACGTATGCCTCTGCCGTCGCCTTATCGACCCCAAACTGCACTATGGCATAGTTCACCATCGCATCCTTCACCTGCTGCTGATTTTGCGCATCAACACCGGTGATATCGAGCAGGTTAACTATCTGGCCATAAGCATCTGCGTACTGCTGGCTGGCCTTTGAATTATAGTTCCCGGTATTTTCGTACTCTCCTCTTGCTTTAATCACATCCAGCCTGGCAGTGGCGCAGGCTGAACTGGCTGCATTGCCATTGCCGCAGGCACTGATGACCTTCTGATCGCTGGTGATGTCTTTTTCGCGCAGATCATTAATGGTTTGCTGCGCTTTTTCACGTACAGCCTGATCTTTGCTGTTGAGCTTCTGTTTAGCTATTTCAAGCTCTGTCTTATCCGATACGCTGAGGAAGTTATTCTCAACAACAACTTAGAATCCTTTTAATTTCAATAACCGAGCTATCCACATCCCACCACCGACAAAGCTTCCGACACTGAGACTAATCTTACAGAGTAGCAATATATTTTCCATAGTGAAATTAATTGGTATCCCTTTGAAAAAGAAGAACAACAACTCCCCTGCTACGTATAAAGTAATTGATGTCAAAAAAATGGACACAATACTTAATGCGATAAAAAGAGGCAGGTGCAGAAACTTATTTTGCTTTCTCATTTTTTGCGATCCTCCTGAGAGGATTTCTGCTCTATATACTTCCCGCTAAGTTCAGATCCCACGCTACCACCGATATCGCCAGCTATACCTGGAAAATAGCTAGGTGTCATTTCTTTTGAAAGCCCAAGCTCTCCTTTCACTTCAGTAAACTGCCTCAGAGCAGGATTAAACTTAGGATCCCAACCACCTTTCCACCAGTTAACACCAGAATTAACGCCCCATGAGACCCCTTTACCGATGCCATAGCCAATACCCGAACCGGCCCCATTGATTAGCGCCCCCGACAGCGGGTCTTTGTTGTCAATCCAGTTACCCAGCGCACCACCTGCGGCATTCCAGCCGACTGTACCTGCCAGGCCATTCCCCATACTGAATACATTCACCCAACCAGCAATGGCTGCGTTTGCAGGGTCTATAGTACCATCAGCCAGATAACTGATACCGGCATTCGCACTTGCTCCCAGTCCCCACATAGCCTGAGCACCACCAGGAAGCAGAGCCACTGTACCTGTTGCCAGAGCAAGTCCTACCGCATCCCGTTCATTTTTAGCCTTATGGCATGCGGCTCCATCAGGATTATCAGAACAGCTCGCCATATCGAGCCCATGCTGACGTATCCATGCAGCCTGAGCATCTTCACTACCACCGAGTAAATTATTCTCAACTGAATTTTTACCAGACTGCGCCCCTGTTGTCGTGCTTTTCGAATCCCCCCCGGCCAGATTACCTGCCAGCCCGGATGCAATAGTCGCAAGATTGCTGACTAACTGCCTGTCACTTTCATCCAGCTCACTGACGTGCTTGCCCGGATACATCGTTTTCAGTATCGCATTTGCAGCAAGCTCTCCTGCCGCTGCGCCAGCCGCTCCGGCTGCTACATTGTTCCCCTGCATAGCCGCCGCAGCACCACCCAGTATCGCATGCGCGATGGCTTTAGCCGCGATATCATCCTCGCTGAGGCCCGCCTTATGGCCTATGATATTGGCAAGCTCCGGTGCCGATGCCCCCGCCAGCGCCGCGCCAATATTACCGCCAGCCAGCCCCTGCAGAGCGCCTACTGCAGCCTGAATACCCCGCTGCACGTCACTGCCCGTACCGTATTTCGTCTGCTCGGTTTTATATGCCGCTGAGTTCCGTAGTTGCGTCTGGTATCTTGCTTTTTCTTCATCACTGGCGTTCACATCCGGCTCAGGAATGCCTTCCTTTGCCAGTGCTTTTTTACCCGCGTTCAGGCCATTTATCTCACCTTGCGTCCGCGCGATATCCGCCGCCTGGTTACCTATCTGGGCTATCAGTTGCACTTCTTGCAGACGCCTCTGCTCTTTTTCCTTGTCAAAAATAGGACTGATGCTGCCGTTTGCATGCTCCGCATCCCGGCTCAGACCGGCGACATCCTGCTTCTGGTTTTCCGTGTCGCGAACAGTTAACGTCCCCTCACTCACCGCCGCCTGCGTTGTTCCTTCCGCATGCCCGCTGCTGCCACCTCCGGCAATCAGGGCGTTCGCCAGATTACCCGCGAACTGTTGACCAATACTGCCTCCCGTACTGATCCCTCCCCCCTGGTGATCCACTTTGTAATCTGCCTGATTGTGGATATCGCCAAAGCCCAGCGTGCCCGTATCCAGACTGTTTTTATCCGCTGAACCGGTAGAAGCAATGACCGCGCCATCCAGTTGGGTGTGCTTGCCCACGGTGATATCAAAGCCACCGTCTCCCGCGAATATCCCGCTCTGCTCCTGCACCGAATCATAGTCGCTCTTCATCCTGTCGCGGCTGGCATTGATACTCGCAGAAGCCGTCCCCGCGCCGAAGGTATATCCCACTCCTCCGCTCACGCTGTTCTGTTTGCTATCGTAGTGGTCGCTGTCCTGCGTACTGGTAATCGTCAGATCGCGGCCTACATCTGCCGTCACTTGATTGCCGTTGACCTGCGCACCAGCAAGCGTAGTGTCCCGCCCGCTGTTTATCGTGACCTGATTACCCGCATCCACCGTGGTTTCATTCTGCCAGGTGCCGTTGCCTTTCTCACGCCCTTTACTGCTGTTGGCGTTCGCCGAGACGCTGATCCCCGCGCCACCGGAACCCACACCGATACCCACGCCAATACTGCCACCGCTGCTGCTGTTTTTACCGGTCGTCAGTTGCGTATCCTGCGAAGCGATAAGATTCACGTCACGTGTGGCATCCAGCACCACATCCTTACCGGCCTTCACTTCACTGCCTGCAATAGTAATATCGCTTCCTGTGGACGTGATATTGACGCTGTTGCCTGCGTTCAGAGTACTTCCCGTCGTTGAATCCTGCTCACTGTGGGAGGTCGATTTTGAGGACTGTGAGCCCAGAGAAGCACTGACACCTATCGTATTGGTATTGTCTTTAGCGGTCCCTTTCGCCTGATCCAGAGCCACAGCCTGCCCGGCCTGTACTCCGGAGAGAACTGCCTGCGTACCCTGCAGTGCCGCTAGTCGGGAATCGCTGCTTTGTTTTGCTCCCTGTGCTGCTGAAACCGCGCTGTTCACCGCACTGCCCGCAGCCCCCGACAGCGCCACCGTCAGTCCGCTGGTTTTCTGCTCAAACTTCTCATCACGTGTGCGTTTGTCATGACCCGGTTCAATAAGTACGCTGTCGCCGCGAACAGCAATATCTTTCTGGGCGATGATATCCGCGCCGCCGATATGTGCCTGCTGGCCTGCGGTGATACTGACGTTGCCCGCCGTTGAGCCGACAGTACTGAAGCTCTCGCTTTGGGTGGTGCCTTTTTCGCGCAGATCGTGCGTGGTTTTGCTGCTACCGATGGTGAAGCCGATCCCGCCTGACCCCATCAGGCCGCTCTTTTTAGTCTCTTTAAAGCGCCATGAGGTATCGGTATTGGTGGCGGCAACAATATCCACATTGTTGCCAGCCCCCAGCGCCACATTGCCGTCACCGGCAACGGCTGAGCCCTGTACCAAAATGTTATTCCCGGCGGTGACAGTTACATTGTTCCCACTCAGCAGCGCGCCTTTTTCCCGCGTAGCGCTGTCTTCTTCAATCGTATGGGTAGTCTTTTTACTAAGGAATCCTTTTTTGGTTTTCGTGG
>NZ_SZWS01000018.1:66924-79843 GCF_005281245.1 Citrobacter sp. wls826 | reverse complement strand
CCCTGCCGTTACGCCGATATCGGCCTGTGCCGTAACATCTGCTGCCTGTGCGTTTACATCACGCCCGGCAATAATGACGGCGTCGCCGCCGCTGGCAATTTCCGTTCCCTGCTGGCGTACGGCGTCATTGACCACGGTTTTCTTCTTCGCACGATAGCTGTCGCCGTCGGTCGTTGCTTCAGCCTGCAGGTTGGCATCTCGCCCGGCCAGCAGACCGACATCATTCTCCGCAGCCAGCCCAGCCGCATGGGAATTAATATCCTGACCCGCTTTCAACACCAGATTGTCACCCGCTGAAACGGTAGTACGGGAAAGCCCGGTGCTGTGCGATTCACTGCCCCCGTTACGGCTACTTTGCTGAGTGGTAGCCGCATTCAGATTGAGATCGTTACCCGCTGTTAGCTGAGCATTCCCTCCCGCTTTAACATCGCTGGCGGTGATATTGAGGTTATTCCCGGCATTGATACCGAGGTTACCGCCCGCGCTGATGGCGTTACCCTGCCAGTCCACTGACGACCGACCAGTCTCAGTTATCCAGCGTCCGGAGTGACTCCGGGCATCGTTAATCTGGTTGGCATTTACCGCAATATCCCCCCACGCATCCATCAGCAATGAGCCGCCTGCAGAGAGATTCGCGCCAGTAACAGTGATATCTTTGCCTGCCGAGAGCGACAATCCGTCCTGCGCGGTTATCGATGCCGTAGACCCCAGCAGAGTATCTTTAAAGCTCACATTGCGGTATTTGTCCCTGGCACTCACATCAATCTGTTCCGCCAGCGTCAGATTATTGATGTTGCCGCCCAGGCTTTCCAGCGCTACCGTTTTTCCGCTGATGGCGGAGCTGACGTTATTGATATCACCAATCGCGCTCAGGTCGAGGTTGCCCCCGGCCTGCATCAGACCATTGTTAAGGTTGTTAATACTGTTTTGGCTGTCGAGAGTGAGGTCGTTTCTCGCCAACAGCGTACTGCCGGAGTTGGTGATATTCCCGCTGGTAAGCTGAACATTATTCCCGGCAATGACGCTACCGTTGTTCACGGTGATATCTTTCGGCGAGAGATACAGCTTCGGTATCATTACCGTCTCACCGTTGACGGTGGCGGCTTCCCACCACAGCATGCTGTGCTCAAGGGACGCTATCTGATCTGCCGTCAGCGCCACCCCAAATTTCAGTCCCAGCGACTGCTGAGTGCTTGCAGCGCTATCCATCAGATAACGCATCTGGTCAAGGTCAGAACCAATGCCGTTGATGTATCGACTTCCCGTCTTATTCAGCATGGCGTTACTAACATAGCGGGTATCGAACGCCGCATCACCGAGGAAACGGTAGTCATATTCAGGGTTCAGTTTGAGACGATCGAGCATATAGGCCGATCCCAGGAACTGGTTTTGATCGGTATACGCAATATTGGTTTCACGCGGCGCTTCGCCAGGTTTGATACCCAGCATTGCATTCAAATCACCAAACAGGCTGGGATCGAGCTGACCAAGACCATTCAGTTTCGGGTTAACGTTGATCAGATACGGGCTTTTCGGATCGTCGGAGACGACGAAATACCCGTTCTTTCCGGAAGGCAACGGATAAGCGCTGGTATCCACCGTTTTGCCCTGATTTATCCCAGCGGCATTCACGCCCTTCTCGCCTGGGTTAATCAGGCCATTGAGTTGACCGAGGCTGGCGTTACCTTTCTGCGTGGTAGAAACAGGGTTGAGCGTAGCGTCTGATACGCCGCTGCTTTCCAGCGCGCCGCCGCCGTTAATCTTCTGCAATACGTCATGCAGTCGATCGTTCCACTGTGGAGAGCTGACACTTACCGTGTCATTGCCTGCCAACGCCTGCTTTTGCACCCCATTACTGATGGTTTGGTTGCTGAGGGTGTTGAGGGTAGGGGTAACGATGGTATTGCTAACTCGCCCTGCGTTAGAAGTTGTGTTTTCGTTACCAATAGAGTCAGTAAAATTTGCTGTAACTTTGCCGCCTGCCTGAATCACCGAACGGTAAGTTTCACCTCCTTCCTGAACACGGTCATGCCCTTCAAGGCTAAATGATATTGTGCGTTCTTTAGGAAGCACAATAGTTTCACCTTTACTGTTTCTTCCCTCATTATAACGCGGAGGTAACACATCTATATTATTTACGGCAAATTTCTGACGTGAGTATTTCTCTGGGGTATAGGTATAAACCAGATAATCAGTAAGCGTCCCGGACTGCCAGCTCTGGTTATTTAATGTGCTTCCTGAAAGGTCGATATTATTATTTGCCAGAATAGTACTGGCTGCGTTATCCAGCGCGTTTGCGCCAATTGACAGATTTCGCCCTGATGAAATACGACCGGCGCCGCCAGAACTGGAAACCTCTGTTTTTACCTGGCTGGAAATGAATTTTTGCGTCGCGGTATCTTTGAACGGCGCGTAGTAATACTGATAATAATGGTGGTAGCTACAGGCTCCATGTGCGTTACAGGCTCCTGATTCTGTTGTGTAGGAATAACCATTAACACCATAGGATCCTGACGGTAATTGGCTTATATCAACTTTTATTGTCGCATCACCTATCCCAGGAATACTGTTTGATCCAGCTATTTGTGTCTGGTTTGTTTTCAGCCCATCCCGCTGATTCAGCAGATGCCCGGTTTTGATGGTGATATCACCGTTCTGGGTTTCGATATTACCGGAGGTGTTGACCACTTCGCTGTTGGCATTTCCCGCCGCATCTCGCTGCATCCACAGATTGTTTCCCGCGAGGATATCGCCGCGCTGGTTGGTAATGGTGTTAGCATATAGCGCCAGATTATTTGCCGCGTACAACAGCGCCGTATTGACGATGGCACCCGGTGCATTGAGCGTCAGAGAGCCACGCGTTCCGGTGAAACCAGAGACTGAAACATTACCGCGACTGGTCAGCGTAATATCGCCGCCGCCCTGTAACGTTCCGGCGGTATTGAGCGCTACGCTGTCGCCGCTGAGATAACTGGCGCCGTTGCCAGTGGTGATTTGTCCATTATTGCTGAGCTGTCCGCCCGCCGTCAGGTTGAGCGATTGCCCCTGAAGCACGCTACGGTTGTCGATAGCGCCATCACTGGTAATGGTCAGCGTTTTACCCGCGGCAAAAGCGCTTTGCACAGTAAAGTCATTCACCAGTTTCAGCGTCAGATTACCCAGCGCAACCACCTGCCCCAACGTACCCAGCCCGTGACTCTCAACGGACAGATCGCCGCCGCTGAACAGTTTCCCTGCCGCATTCTGATTAATCTGGCTGGCATTAACACTCAGTTGCGAGGTGCCCAACAGCGTACCGTTATTTGTCAGTTGCGTGTATTTCACCGCCAGTTGACCGGCCTGCGCGGTTCCCAGGTTGGTAAAACTGGTCCCTGCAAGCGTGGCGCTGTCAGCCAGCCAGTTCCCGCTATTGGTGGCCGTTGCTGCATTCAGAATGAGGTTTGCCGCCTGTAACCAGCCTGCGCCGGAATACTGCGGCGTGGTCAGCTTCATTCCCGCGCCAGAAAGCAGTTTGCCGTCATTGAGTGCGCGAGTTGTGGCGTTAAGATGAGTCTCTCCACCGCCCTGCATTAAACCGTAGTTGGACAGCACTGGCGTAGAAAGCGTCAGCCCCTGGCGGCTGACAATCTCCCCGGAAGCCTTGTTTATCAAATCACCGCTCAGCGACAGCGTTGCGCCATTATCCCCTTGCAGTCGTCCGCTGTTGGTCAATGCGCCGGTCGTCATGCCCAGCGTCGCCCCCTGAATTTTGCCCTCATTGGTGACTGACGCCGCAGTCAGATCCAACGCGCCCCCGCTCAGCATACTGCCCGCTTTCTGCTGCCTGACCGCGCCGTTCATGGCAAGCGTAAACGCATTTACGCCGCTAATCGCCGCACTGTTATCAAGGGTTGTCCCCTTCAGCGTAAGATTTTTCGCCGTCCATTGCCCGGCGTTAGCCAGAGAAAGCGCCTGTAGCGTCGCGTTACCAAGGGCAGTAATTTTGCTGCCCGCCGCAGACGTCAGGTTATTTGCGAGCGTAAGCTGCAGAGCGTCGGCGCTTTGTATTGCCCCGTTGTTTGTCAGCGTTTGCGCATTGAGCAGAACAGACTGCCCTTGCCACACGCCGTTATTCGTCACCTCGCCAGAAGAGAGTTTCAGCGTCCCCTGCGTCAGCAGTGAACCACCTGCTGCGTTAATCAATTCCTGTTGCGGTGAAGCCATCGCCATGCGCGCCATCAGACGCTGACGAGCCTCTAGCGTCAGGCTTTGCAGACCGGTCAGCGTACCCTGATTGTGGATCCGGTTTTGCTGCAGGGTCAGGGTATTTCCCTGTACCGTGCCACTGTTATTAAGCTGCACGCCGTCTAGCGTTACGTCGCTTTCGCTGAGCAGCTTGCCGCTGTTATCAAGCTGCTGCGCGGTCAGTGACATTCCGCCATGACTCATCACTTCGCCTGATGTAGTAAGGCCGTTGTTTACATCAGCCGTCAGATTACCCAGGCTTATCAGCGATCCTTTGTGCAGCCAGTCATCTGCGGTCAGCGTAAGTTGCTGCCCCTGCAGCGTTCCCTGCGTCGTGATAGTGCCGGCATTGACGCTCAACGCGCCGCCGCTCAGCGTACGGGACGTAATGCCCGTCGTGAGCACATCGCCAGCCAGCGTAAGCCCATTCGTCCCCTGCCACAGGCCTGTATTGTTTAACGTCGAGGCTGCAAGTGTCAGCCTGTCACCGGTAATACGCCCGGCGCTGTTGATATCATCAGCCGTAAGCGTCAGTGCGCCGCCACTTTGAATGTGTCCGGGGTTGGTAAGTCGCCCGGACAGCTTGCCTTCCAGGCCATGCAAACCGTTAAACACGCCGCTGTTATTCAGCGAGTCGGCAGTGAATGTCAGGGTATCGCCTTGCAGTACGCCGGCGTTTTCCATCGCACCGGAATGCACCAGCAGCGCATTACCGGCCAGCCATTTACCTACGGTATCCGTGATGAAGGTATTCGCAGAAACCGAGGTATTGTCGTTGCTCTGTACCAGACCGCTGTTACGGATTGATTTTCCATCCAGAGTGACACTTTTCGCCGCCAGCGTACCGCGGTTATCCAGGGATGCAGTATTCATCGACGCCCCCTGTTTCGCCACCATACTCCCCTGGTTTTCAACCGAGTTCGCCAGCGTCAGGTTCAGGGAATCGGCCTGAATATCACCTGCGTTAATTAATTTGCTGCCGCGCAGTGTGAAGTCGGTATTTGTCAGCAGCAGACCGTGGTTTTCCAGCATGTCGAGGCCTAAATCCAACCCCGCGCCGCTAACCAGTTGTCCCTGCTGACCATTGAACAGATTGCGGGTGGTGAGTTGTAGCGCCGAATTACCCTGCACAATGCCGTTATTCACCAGCTCCGGTGCGGAAATGATCAGGGATTTTGCAGCAATCATTTCGTCGTTAAACAACTGTGCCGCAGCCAACTCAAACAGGTTGAGACTGCGCAGCGATCCCTGATTATCCAGTCGCCCGTTAGCCTTAATCTTCAGACTGTCCAGTGCCTGAACGCTGCCGCTATTGCGCAGGTTATCCAGTCTAATCGCCGCGGTACGGCCCTCTAGTTGGCCATCATTTTCAAAACGCTTTCCGCTGAGCTGTAGATCTTCACCGCTGGTCACCTGCCCACCAGCAAGGTTTGTAAAGCGATTCCCATCCCAGGCGAGCGCCTGATTCCCCTGCAGGATCCCACTGTTGCTGAGATCGCCGTGTAATGCCAGCACCTTCGCTGCCAGCATTCCGCTGTTATTCACGCTGGCGGCATGCACGGTCATACCTTGTTGACTGAGTACTTTTCCCTGGTTAGTGAACGCGTCGTGTACTGTTGCCGTTACCCCCGTTTCTCCCAACGCATTACCGCTATTTTGCCACGTATTTGCTTCCAGATTCAGCGTACCGCCCTGCAGCAAGCCAGTGTTGTGGAGAGTCTGATTCTTAAGACTTAATTCACCCACCGACAACACATTACCGTCGTTATTCACGTCCTGACTGTTCAGTGCGAGCGTATCGGCGGCCATGAGTCCGAGGTTATCTGTCTGCTGTCCGTGAACAGATAATGACGTGTCAGCCAGCAGGCGTCCCGCGGCTTCGTTTTTTATCGTCGCATATTCACTTTGCAGATTAACGCCGTTAATTTCTCCGCCGTTAACCAACTGGCGACCGTTGAGGTGCAATGAACCGTCGGTTGTAATCAACCCATGGTTAGCCAGATACGGTATATCCAGCGCTAGAGATGCTTTGCTGTAGAGTGAGCCGCCGCTGAGGTTTTCCAGTCTGTCGGTATACAGGTTCAGCGCGGTGTTGCCCTGCATCAGACCGCTGTTCACGACATGCTGACTCTGGAGAGTTAACGTGTCGGCGATCAGAGAGCCGCTGCTGGCGAGTCCATCAGATGCAATAATCGAGATGCGTTCGGCGCTGGCGCTACCGCTATGGGTCAGCGTTGTCCCACTGAGCGCCAGAGTATCGGCCAGCAGATCTCCATGGTTATCAACTGACTGCTGCGCGCTGAAACCGACGCGTTCCCCAGTGGATTTCCCGCCATGACTGAGCCTGTCAGCCGTCACATCCAACGAACCTTTTGCCGCCTGTACGCCGTTCAGCGTCACGTTGTTGCCCGTAATCGCAAGGTCCAGACCGCTCTGCAAATGACCGTCTTTGCCAGTAGTCAACTGCTTTGCGCCGACATTAAGCGCACCAGCGGCATTAATCTGACCGTTCAGGTTAAGGTTTTGCGTAACGTTTAACTGTATGTCCTGTTGCCCGGCGATCAGCGAATCTTTCGCGGCGGTGAGGTTTTCAGCATTGACCGTTACTCCCTGGTTGCCAGAGAGGACGCCATGTTGTTCAACTGTCGCGGCCTGCACCGTTAATGTGCCATCAGAGAGCAACTTTCCACCATTACTCAGCGTGGCATCAGCCCGGATATCCGCATCGTTTTTCGCGCTCAGGATCCCCTGCTGGTTCAGCGCTACCGTTTGTACTGAAAGCTGGCCGCCGCTCGCCAGCGTACCCATATTATCCAGCGCCCCGCTGTTGACCGATACGCTGTTACCCTGCATCAGACCTGCGTTGTTAAGGCTGCTGACAGAAACATCAAGACTGCCATTTGCAGCCAGTTGACCACCATTAACGAGGTGCCCACCAGAAAGGGACAACGCGCCTCCCGCATTGACCTGTCCCTGGTTGTTCATGTCGCTACCGGTCAGGCTTAATGCGCCCTTCGCATCGGCACGACTGGCGTTATTCAGAGCTATGCGCTGTGCCTTCAGCGTTAATCCGTTACCTGCTGAGAGCAATCCCCCCTGCGCCGACAGTTCGCCTTGACTGTTAAGGCTGACATCAGTATCACTCCCCAGTGTGGAACGGGTCAGCGCCAGCCCATTAGTACCCGTAACATGCATTTTTTCTTTACTGGTCAGGCTGCCGTCGGTGATTTTCAGCGAACCGTCACTGCGCAGTGAGGTGTTTTTCTGGCTAACCAAAGTGGTTGCCGCAATGGCTACATCCTGTTTAGCAGCCACCTGCAACTCGCCAGCTGCAGCAACCCCGCCCCCCTCGATCGTCACCTTGCCATCGCTGCCCAGTTGCACGCCTGCGCCGCTGGAGAGATTTGCATTCTGTAACGCTAACGCCCCGGTGCTGTTGATGACCATCCCGCTTCCGGTCTTATGACTACCGGTCAACGTGACGCCTTCGCCACTGGCGGATAGACCACCATTTGCCAGACTGTTGCCGATCGTTAATTTCCCGTTAGCATTGAGGGTGATATCACCCTGACGGGCATTCAGATTCCCGAGGTTGACCCCCAGCCCTTTCTCGCTGGAGACCAGATGAATTCGATTAGCATACATGCCGCCTAACGCACCGGTGTCTACCGCAATTTTCGGTGCTTCCCCTTCGCCATTCAGCGGGCTCACCTGGCCATTCGCCGCCACGCGATTCGCGCCGGCGATAACCGTCAGATCCTTGGCGTGCAACGCAGCATTAATTTCCGTGGCACGGGCAATAATCGACACCGCATCGCTCTGACTACCATCCAGCCCCTTACCTTCGATGGTAATGCTGCCCTTGCTTACATCCAGCGACTGTAGGTTGCCGTTGGCATCCAACACGGGTTTACCGGTGGTCAGCGTGGCGTTAGGCGTGTTGATAAATCCACAACCATTACAGGTAATGCCATAGGGGTTGGCAACCATGACGTTGGCAGCTTTCCCCGCGACTTCGGTATGGCCCTGAAGCTGCGAACGGTTAGCGCCGGTAACTTCGTTGATGATCCCTGAAGCTTCCTTTCCCGGTTGCAGGTTCGGGTTATTCTGGATGATGCCGCCGAGCTGGGTCTGGGTAAATTGCCCGGTCGCGTTGTTGAGGATCAGCCCCTCTTTTCCCACGTTGTAGTCGTTATATTTATTGTGTGAAATCCCGGACTGGTTCGGCGTGGCAATATTCACCACCGGAACTCCATTGGCGGCTTTATCCATCTGCGTATTGCCTTCAGGCGTGATGGCGGCAGCCATCGCTGGGAGCAGTGGTTGGGTAGCCAACAGGAAACTCAACATGCCACTTAGCAAACGCTGGGAAAAACGAACCTGATCCTTTTTCATCACCCTTATTCCTTAAAATGCCACCGCAACGCGGTAATACACATTGAGATGATCCGGCGCCAGCCAGTCCGGATAGTTAACTGGCGTTCCTACGGTGAACTGACTGGAAAACCAGCGCCCTGAACTGGTTAATCCCAGCGCAGCCCCCCACAACGTGCCGGAGGCATAGCTATCAACGTTATCCTGTTTCAGCCAGCCGCCGTCGAATGCCGCTATCGCGCCAATCTGTCCCAGCACCGGCAGCGTAAATAGCGAATAATTCACTTCATTGCGCCAGTAGCCGCCGTTATCTCCAGAAATGTACTGTTCTTTAAAACCGCGAACGGAGGTTTCTCCGCCCAGCGTCAGGCGTTCACTTCCATAGAGTCGGTCTGGAGACCATTGAAAATACACGCTGCTTAGCCACCACAGTTTCTCTGCCAACGGGCGCTGGAAACTACCGCTGACGCTCCATTTGCGAAATTCCGCCCTTGGCACATCACCCTGTTTATCGTTGTCATCCTCTGCGCCAAACCATGGCACGCCCTGGGTGAATGAAGGGTTAAACGTCGCAACGCCGGAAGCAATTTTTTGCGTATGGTTGATGCCCAGCGAAACGCTGGAAAGCTTGCGACTACTGGTTTCCAGCAGGATATCATTCAATTTGTTACGGTTAATTCGATGCGTCAAACCCAGCGATGCAGCGGTTTTGACATCACCATTGCGAAACAAAACCCAGGATCCGTTCAGACGATGGGTTTCGCTATCTCCGGTGGAACGCCAGGCATAACCATTGTTATCAATCGTGCTGAGGTAGTTACTCCAGCTGTAGTTGTAATCAAGCAGTCCGTAGCCGTAAGGAATACTCACGCCGGCCGCAAAGTTCTGCGCATCTTTGCTGCTGGAAAAATCGCTACTGCGTCCGCCGCTAATAAACCATTTATCCGCCAGGCCGAGCATATTATTGAAAAATAGCGCACCACTGAGCTGTCCGGTTCCGGTGCTCTTTTGTCCACTGTTATCAAAACTAACTGAGCCATTGAGTGGAAATTCAGGCGTGGCGGTGAGGTTAACTATTGAGAACCCCTGCTGACTGCCCGGCAAAATTTCAATTTCCACCGGCGTCTGGCGAACCCGGTTCAACTGCTCCATCCCCTGTTCAATGTCACGCAGATTGAGAATTTTTCCTTCCATTCCGGGAAAGGTCATCAGCAGAGTGCGCGATGGGACGCCTTCCAGACGTATTTGCTGCAATTTACCCTCAAGCACCGCAATGTGCAGCACCCCGGATGAGAGATCCTGTTCGGTTAAAAAGGCACGACTGGTGATGTAGCCTCGACTGATATACCAGTCGGAAATTGCATTTGTCAGTTCCGTAAGGCGGGGAATATTCAGGCATTGATTCACCCATGGCGCGGTAAGCTTTGCCGAGGCAGCGGCGGACAACTTCGTTGCGCCGTCAATATCAATACGCGAAATCATAAAACACGGCCCTTCAGTCTGGGCTGGCGTTTTCGGCGTTACGATTTCGGGTAGCGTAACGCTACGCTCCAGCTCTTCACGCTGGCGCTGGTTTTCATTAAGTCGCTGCTGCTGTTGCTGCTGAATGGTATTCCGATCCGCAGGAGAGAGTGGCGCCGCAGAAACAGTTGTGAACGGCAAAATTAACATCCCAATTAATATTGCCAACTTTCTTTCATCCCTGAACTTCACCCCACCCCCCATAAAAGTACGAAAGCGAACTTGACTGTAAAGCACAGCCGATCCTTGTAAAAAAGCACAAAATGTAAACAAAAGTAAAGACATTAAGTGCTATTTCACTTCATTCCAATTGCATTTTAGGATTTCTTATGCTCTTAAGTTAAATTATTCTTACTCTGTTGACCTAATCCCATCGCAAATCGCCCATTTACCCACATTAACGATCTGGACAATACGCTACGATGACGCCACTCGCATCGTGCTAACAGACACACCTCCCCGGCACTAAATAAGCGGAATCCGCAATACCTGGAAATTGTACTATTATCGCTTAACTTAATTGTCGTAAAGTAATAGCGTTAAAAAACATGGAATAATTAGAAATGAATACCAGCATAATTAAACCTTCCGCTATCGTTCTTTTCTTCCTTATTCTGGCAATGCTCAATGGTTTTATTGCAACCCTGGGTTTATTCTTGTCGATTTATACCCTGTGTAAATTTCGTTCCGACGAATACAGCCCATATCAGTATTTTTTAGCAACCAACTCACTCATTTGACAATTATGCCTTTTGTTTTAATAGGGCTCACCAAAGCAGAAGGGAAGGAAGAGAAGGGAAGGAAGAGAAGGGAACGCTTAACGTTTAGAATTTAGCCACGTTTTTGCGCCAGCCAGATGGTATGCCCGGCGCAGTGCGGATCTTCCATCACCATCTCTACCACCACAAAACCGTGCGCTGACAGCAATGCGCGGTATTCATCCGGCGCGAGGCTGGCGTGAAACAGCGGTTCGCCCTCAAATTGCCCCATCGCGATACCGTTTTCCGTCCCGCTGGTAAACATCAGCGCGCTGCCGGGACGGCTGAGTCGGTCAAAAATCGGGAACATCTTTTGCTGATCCTGCTGAGTTAAATGGAAAAAGCTGTCCCAGGCGATCAGACCATCGAAAGTCTCGTTAAGTCCCAGCTCGCGCATATCCTGCGCCAGCCAGCGCTGTGCGGGAAAAGAGTGCCGGGCCCGCGCCAGCATCGCCGCAGAACCATCAATTCCCGTAAGCGGAAAGCCTTGCTGAATAAAATAACCAGCAATCGGCTGACCGTTGCCGCAGCCAATATCCACAATGCTGCCTTGCCCGCCCATCACGGTAATGAACTTATCCAGCCAGCTTTTCTCGAACAGTGCGCGTGAACGCTGGCTGGCAAAGGCCTCCGCATGATGTTGGTAGATGGACAGAATGTTGTTTGCCGCAGAGTCGCTCACGATGTCCTCACTTTTTTATTCTGTTAAGCATCACGACGATAAATCCTCCAGGACACGATTTGCAACCCTGGAATGCGCCTCGCAGAACCAATGCGCAAATACCCCAAAACCGTCCCGCTGTGGCATCATAGCGCGCAGATAACGTCATGACAGGGGTGATAAACGTGAAACCGGTAACGCTATACGATGTGGCAGACCATGCAGGAGTCTCTTACCAGACCGTCTCGCGCGTCGTGAATCAGGCCAGCCACGTTTCCGCAAAAACCCGACAGAAAGTTGAGGCCGCGATGGCGGAGCTCAATTACATCCCCAACCGTGTCGCACAGCAGCTGGCGGGCAAACAGACGCCGCTGATTGGCGTCGTGACGGCGAACCTTGCCCTGCACGCCCCCTCGCAAATCGTTGCCGCCATAAAATCCCGCGCCGACCAGTCCGGGGCCAGCGTGGTGATCGCCATGGTCGAACGTAGCGGCGTTGAGGCATGTAAAGCCGCAGTCCACAACCTGCTTTCTCAACGCGTAACCGGGCTTATCATCAACTACCCGCTGGATGAAGAAGACGCCATTGCCGTGGCTGCCGCCTGCGGTACGGTGCCGGTACTGTTTCTCGATGTCTCAGATCAGACGCCAATTAACAGCGTGATTTTCTCCCATGACGACGGCGCACGTCTCGGCGTTGAACATCTGGTGCAGCATGGGCATCAGCGTATCGCCCTGCTGAGCGGGCCACACACTTCGGTTTCGGCAAGGCTTCGCCATGCGGGGTGGCATAAATATCTGGCGCACTACCAGCTGCAACCCACCGCGGAGCTGGAAGGCGACTGGAGCGCGATGTCAGGTTTTCAGCAAACGCTGCATATGCTTAATGGTGGTAATCTCCCCACCGCCATGCTGGTCGCTAACGATCAAATGGCGCTGGGCGCGATGCGGGCAATCAGCGAGTTCGGTCTGCGGGTGGCGGTTGATATCTCGGTGATCGGCTACGATGACACCGAAGACAGCGCCTGCTACATCCCACCACTGACCACCATCAGGCAGGATTTTCCGTTACTGGGTGAAACCAGCGTCGACAGACTGCTGCAACTTCCCCGTGGGACCTCAAGCGTGGGCAACCAACTGCTGCCCGTAACCCTGGTTAAGCGCAATACGGTACTGCCTCCCGATACGCAAACCCCCTCACCCCAGGTACTGGCCGACTCACTGATCCAGCTAGCGCGGCAAGTTTCGCAGCTCACACCCAAATTGTGAACGCATAACAATTATGTGAGTCAGTTCACTCATTGAGCGCCCCGTCCTTTACAGCTGGGATCGCTTATTCGTATTTTGATTGAAATTGTGAGCGAATAACAAATTCAAACAGG
>NZ_SZWS01000018.1:65609-66854 GCF_005281245.1 Citrobacter sp. wls826 | reverse complement strand
TGGCCCGCCGTGACTGGGAAAATCCCGGCGTCACGCAGCTCAACCGCCTGGAGGCGCACCCGCCGTTTTGTAGCTGGCGCTCAGCGGATGATGCGCGCACCAATCAGCGATCAACTCAGTTACGCTCGCTAAATGGCAAGTGGCAGTTCGCCTGGTTTTCCGCGCCTGAGGCCGTGCCGGAAAGCTGGCTGACGAGCGATCTGCCACAGGCTGATACTATCAACGTCCCCTCTAACTGGCAGATGGACGGTTACGACTCGCCAATTTATACCAACGTCACCTACCCGATCCCGGTTAACCCCCCGTACGTTCCAGCGCAGAATCCGACAGGATGTTACTCGCTCACATTCAGTATCGAAGACGCGTGGTTAGATGAAGGTCAGACGCGCATTATTTTTGACGGGGTGAATTCCGCGTTTCATTTGTGGTGCAATGGTCGCTGGGTTGGCTACGGTCAGGACAGCCGCCTGCCGTCTGAATTCGATCTTAGCGATTATCTGCTGCCAGGAGAAAACCGCCTGGCAGTGATGGTGCTGCGCTGGAGCGACGGCAGTTATCTGGAAGACCAGGACATGTGGCGCATGAGCGGGATCTTTCGCGATGTATCTTTGCTGCATAAGCCCACTACGCAAATCCGCGACCTGCGCATTAACACCCGTTTTAACGACGATTTCAGCCGCGCCACGCTGGAAACAGAAGTCAGAGTGGCGGGCAACGAGTGCGAAGATTTACGCGTCACCCTGCAATTGTGGGACGGTGAAACGCTCACTCACGAAACGACTTCCCCGCTCGGCAGCGAAATTATTGATGAACGCGGCGCTTATCATGATCGTGTTACCCTGCGTCTGAACGTCGAAAACCCGGCGCTGTGGAGTGCCGAAACGCCTAATCTGTACCGCGCTGTGGTCCAGTTACGTACCGCTGACGGAGCGCTGATTGAAGCGGAAGCCTGTGATGTCGGCTTTCGTCAGGTTCGTATTGAAAACGGCCTGCTGTTACTCAACGGTAAGCCGCTGTTGATTCGCGGCACCAACCGTCATGAGCACCATCCGGTCAACGGTCAGGTGATGGACGAGGCGACGATGGTGCAGGATATTCTGCTGATGAAGCAGAATAACTTTAACGCCGTGCGCTGCTCCCATTACCCGAACCATCCATTGTGGTACACCCTGTGCGATCGCTACGGCCTGTATGTGGTCGACGAAGCCAACATTGAAACCCACGGCATGGTGCCGATGAATCGCC
>NZ_SZWS01000018.1:54617-65553 GCF_005281245.1 Citrobacter sp. wls826 | reverse complement strand
TCCCGCATGGCTGCCAGCCATGAGCCAGCGCGTCACGCGCATGGTGCAACGCGATCGCAACCACCCGAGCATCATCATCTGGTCACTGGGCAATGAATCCGGGCATGGCGCCAACCATGACGCGCTCTACCGCTGGATAAAATCAGAAGATCCGTCCCGCCCGGTACAGTATGAAGGCGGCGGCGCAAATACCACGGCGACCGACATTATTTGCCCGATGTACGCCCGCGTCGATCAGGATCAGCCCTTCCCCGCGGTACCCAAATGGTCGATTAAAAAGTGGCTGTCGATGCCCGGCGAGCAGCGTCCGCTGATCCTCTGCGAATACGCCCACGCCATGGGCAACAGTTTTGGCGGCTTCGCCAAATACTGGCAAGCGTTCCGTCAATTTCCGCGCCTACAGGGCGGGTTTGTCTGGGACTGGGTAGATCAGTCGCTGATTAAATATGATGAGAACGGCAAGGCATGGTCTGCCTACGGTGGTGATTTTGGCGACACGCCTAACGATCGTCAGTTTTGCATGAACGGCCTGGTGTTCGCCGATCGCACCCCGCATCCGGCATTATACGAGGCCAAACATGTGCAGCAGTTTTTCCAGTTTACGCTGCTGCCGGGACCCAAACGCCAGATTGAAGTAACCAGCGAATATCTGTTCCGCCACAGCGATAACGAAGTTCTGCACTGGTCGATTGCCCAGGATGGCAACCCGCTGGCCGCCGGAGAAATCGTGCTGGATATCGCCCCACAGAGTCGCCAGGTGATTACCCTGCCAGATGTCCCGATGCCGGAAACCGCCGGCCAGCTATGGCTAACGGTACGCGTAGAGCAACCTCAGGCCACCGCATGGTCAGATGCCGGGCACATTAGCGCCTGGCAGCAATGGAAGCTGGAAGAGAAACTCAGCCTGGCGCCACGGCCAACTGCCCGTACCGCACCACTGCTGAACGTGAGCGAAAACACCTTTACTGTTGAGATCAACGACAAGCGCTGGCAATTCGACCGTCAGTCTGGCCTGCTGACACAGTACTGGATTGGCGACGCAGCTCAGCTGTTAACCCCGCTTACTGACCAGTTCACCCGCGCGCCGCTGGACAACGACATCGGCGTGAGCGAGTCAACCCGCATCGACCCTAACGCCTGGGTCGAACGCTGGAAAGCCGCCGGTCATTATCTGGTCGAAGCAACGTTACTGCACTGTGCTGCCGACACGCTAAGCCATGCGGTACTGATCGCCACCGAACATGCGTGGCAGTATCAGGGCGAAACGCTGTTCGTCAGCCGAAAAAGCTATCGCATTGACGGCAATGGTGAGATGCAGATAACGGTGGATGTCGACGTCGCCAGCGGCACGCCACATCCGGCCCGCATCGGCCTGAGCTGCCAGCTGGCGCAGGTCGCTGAGCGCGTGAACTGGTTAGGTCTCGGCCCACATGAGAACTACCCGGATCGCCTGAGCGCCGCCTGTTTTGATCGTTGGGATTTGTCACTTGATGAGATGTACACCCCGTATGTTTTCCCTGGCGAAAACGGTCTGCGCTGCAACACGCGTGAGCTACGCTACGGCGCGCATCAATGGCGAGGGGACTTCCTGTTCAACATCAGCCGCTTTAGCCAGAAGCAACTGATGGAAACCAGCCACCGCCATCTGCTGCAACCGGAGGCAGGTACCTGGGTCAATATTGATGGCTTCCATATGGGCGTGGGCGGTGACGACTCCTGGAGTCCTTCCGTTTCACCAGAGTTCCTGCTGAGTGCCGGACGCTACCACTACCAGCTGGTCTGGGGTCAAAAATAATAATAATCGGGCAGGTTCCCCCCTGCCCGCATTCATCGTAAGGAAGTCCATTATGTATTATTTGAAAAACACTAACTTTTGGATGTTCGGCTTCTTCTTTTTCTTTTACTTTTTCATTATGGGTGCCTATTTCCCCTTCTTCCCTATCTGGTTACACGATGTAAACCATATCAGTAAAGGTGACACCGGGATCATTTTCGCCTGTATTTCACTATTTTCATTATTATTCCAGCCTGTTTTCGGACTGCTTTCCGATAAGCTTGGCCTGCGTAAACACCTGCTGTGGGTAATTACCGGAATGCTGGTAATGTTTGCCCCGTTCTTTATTTACGTCTTTGGCCCGTTATTACAGGTTAATATTTTACTGGGTTCGATTGTCGGCGGGATTTACCTTGGCTTTATCTACAATGCCGGCGCCCCAGCGATTGAAGCCTATATTGAAAAAGCCAGCCGCCGAAGCAATTTTGAATTTGGTCGCGCGCGCATGTTTGGCTGCGTGGGCTGGGCGCTATGCGCCTCGATTGCCGGGATTATGTTCACCATCAATAACCAGTTTGTCTTCTGGTTAGGTTCAGGCTGTGCGGTCATTCTGGCATTGCTGCTGCTCTTTTCAAAAACAGATGCCCCCTCTTCTGCAAAAGTTGCGGATGCGGTAGGCGCCAACAACTCAGCATTCAGTCTGAAGCTGGCGCTGGAGTTATTTAAACAACCGAAACTCTGGTTCCTCTCCCTGTACGTGGTCGGCGTTTCCTGTACGTATGAAGTGTTTGACCAGCAGTTCGCCAACTTCTTTACCTCGTTCTTTGCCACCGGCGAACAGGGTACCCGTGTGTTTGGCTACGTCACGACCATGGGGGAATTACTTAATGCCTCTATCATGTTCTTTGCGCCGCTGATTGTGAACCGCATTGGCGGAAAGAACGCCCTACTGCTGGCCGGTACGATAATGTCGGTGCGGATCATCGGCTCCTCCTTCGCCACCTCTGCGCTGGAGGTCGTCATTCTCAAAACGCTGCATATGTTTGAAATACCGTTCCTGATCGTCGGTTGCTTCAAATACATCACCAGTCAGTTTGAAGTGCGCTTCTCGGCCACAATTTACCTGGTGTGCTTCTGTTTCTTCAAACAGTTAGCAATGATTTTCATGTCAGTTCTGGCCGGAAAAATGTATGAGAGTATTGGTTTCCAGGGGGCGTATCTGGTGCTGGGGATAATTGCGCTAAGCTTCACGTTGATTTCCGTATTTACCCTAAGTGGACCGGGGCCGTTTTCTCTGCTGCGTCGTCGCGAAAGCGTCACGCTGTAAAAGCCTCTTTGCCGGATACACCACTCACGTGGTTTATCCGGCCTTCGATGTGCCATCCTCACACGATGAGTCCTGACCTGGTGGTTTAAGTTCCGAGGACAACACGCCGCTTTTTTATCGTTATGATAAAACGGGGCGAGAAGCCAGGTCATAGCATGAGCAAAAAGACGGTTGCGGTAACAACGCTCTTTATCGGCGTATTACTTACAGGATGTGGCAGCATTGATGCGCGCACGGCAGGCGAGGATTCAGATACGTATTACGTGGGTATGCGCCATGATATTGATAAACTAAAAAACCCGGGCGCTTACGATTATAACTATTTCGATTTAGCGCTGTTATTTGTTGATGTGCCGTTATCGTTCGTGGCCGATACGGTTTATGCGCCGTTTGATTACTATCACGGGCCGTATAAGAAAGTTGATTAGAACGTAGGCCCGGTAAGCATTGCGCCACCGGGCATCACACGACGTTACTCCTCGATCGCCTGACGGATTTGCTGCAACGATGCGGGATCGTCAATGGTCGTCAGATCGCCAGGATCGCGGCCTTCGCAGATCGCCTGAATCGTCCGTCTGAGCATTTTGCCGGAGCGTGTTTTCGGCAGCTGCGACACAAACCAGACGTGAGCCGGACGACCAAAATTACCAATTTGACTGTCCACCAGCGCCATAATCGCCTTCTCTTCCGAATGGGCAATGTCGCTGTCTTCCAGACTGTCGCTCTGTTTTGGAATAACAAACGCGACCGCCACCTGCCCTTTCAGCGCATCCTTCACGCCAACTACCGCCACTTCGGCGACGTTTGGATAGCTGGAAATACTCTCCTCTATCTCGCGCGTCCCCAGCCGGTGTCCGGCCACGTTGATCACGTCATCCGTACGGCCCAGAATGAAGTAATAGCCATCGGCATCGCGAATGCCCCAGTCAAAGGTGGCGTACACCTGGCGGGAAAACAGCGACCAGTAGGTATTCACAAACCGCGCGTCATCCCCCCAGATAGTCTGAATACAGCCCGGCGGCAGCGGCCCTTCAATCACCAGCATCCCCTTCTCGTTCGCCGCACAAGGTTCACCGGTCACCTCATTGAGCAACTGCATGTTATAGCCGTACATCGGCACGCCAGGGCTGCCCAGCCGCGACGGTCGGTCGTCCAGCCCGCGGGCGATAGCCATAATCGGCCAGCCGGATTCAGTCTGCCAATAGTTGTCGATAACCGGTACGCCCAGCGTTTCCGTTACCCAACTGGCGGTCGGTTCATCCAGCGGCTCACCCGCCAGATACAGCACCTCCAGCGAGGAGAGATCGTGATTGCGGATTTGCGCGGTTGGGAATTTTTTCAGCACGCGGATGGCGGTCGGGGCCGAGAACATCCGGCTGACCTGATACTTCTCAACAATTTTCCACCATACGCCGCAGTCCGGATACGTTGGCAGCCCTTCGTAAACCACCGTCGCCATCCCCGCCAGCAGCGGGGCATACACGATATAGGAATGCCCAACCACCCAGCCGATATCCGACGCGCAGAAGAACACGCCGCCCGCTTTGCCGCCGAAAATGGTGTCCATCGAGGTCGCCAGCGCGACCGCGTAACCACCAACGTCGCGCTGGACGCCTTTCGGTTTACCGGTTGTCCCGGAGGTGTAGAGAATGCAGGACGTTTCGTTCGACTCCAGCCACACAACCGGCACCCGTGCGCCGAGATGCTGTTGGCGTAGCGCGGCAAAGTCGAGGTCACGCCCCTCCACCCACGCCATTTTCGCCAGACCGCGGTCGACCAGCACCACATGACGCGGCTGATGCTGAGCCTGATCGATCGCATCATCGAGTAGCTTTTTATAGGGCAGGATCTTGCCGCCGCGCGCTCCGGCATCCGCCGAAACGATAACCACCGGTCGGGCGTCATCGATGCGCGCCGCCACGCTGTGCGAAGCAAAACCACCGAACACCACTGAATGGATCGCCCCAATGCGTGCGCAGGCCAGCAGCGTAATGTGCGCTTCGGCGATCATCGGCATATAAACCAGTACCCGATCCCCGCGCTGTACGCCGAGCGACAACAGCATCGCTGCCACAATATTCACTTCGTCATACAACTGACGAAAGGTAAACGTGCGTTCTTCTTCGGTTTCTGATGACACCGCAATCAGCGCCAGCGCCTCGGGCTGTTTCTCCAGCCAGCGGTCGATGGCGTTATGGCACAGATTGGTCGTCCCGCCGCAAAACCAGCGGGCAAACGGCGGATTGCTGTGGTCCAGTACCTGCGTATACGGCTGCTGCCAGTCAATACGCTGGGCCTGCTCGGCCCAGAACGACTCCGGCTGCGTAATAGAACGTTGATAAAACTCGCTATAAGACATAATGCTCTCCTGTTGAACTTACGCCTGATGAGTCGGGTTTCAGATAACAAACAAATCCATATACTCATTGACCGGCATCTGCTCCAGGCGAGTTCTGTCCAGGGAGACATCCAGAATGCGCTGCTGCTGACGGGTCGGGAACTGACGCGCCAGGTTGATTTTGAACTTCTCGACCAGCTTCGGCATCCCGTCGTTACGACGGCGCGCATGGCCGATTGGGTACTCCACCACCACTTCTTCAAAACGTGAGCCGTCGGTGAATTCCAGGGTGATGGCATTCGCGATGGCGCGTTTTTCAGGATCGTGGTAATCGGCTGTAAAGGCCGGATCTTCAAAGCAGTTGATCTTCTCGCGCAGGGCATCAATGCGTTTGTCCTGCGCCACGCCGTCTTCATAATCTGCCGCGGTTAAACGCCCGAACAGCAGCGGAATGGCGACCATATACTGGATGCAGTGATCGCGATCCGCCGGGTTATTCAGCGGGCCTTTTTTATCGATGATGCGGATACAGGCTTCGTGCGTACGAATGGTCACTTTTTCGATATCCGCCGCCGTTTTCCCTGCAGCCTGTAGCTGCTCGTACAGCGTCATCGCCGCCTCTACCGCAGTCTGCGAGTGGAACTCGGCCGGGAAGGAGATTTTAAACAGCACGTTTTCCATCACATAAGAGCCGTACGGGCGCTGGAAGCGGAACGATTCGCCTTTGAAAGAGACGTCATAAAAGCCCCAGGTTTTCGCCGTCAGCGCAGACGGATACCCCATCTCACCGGTTTTCGCCATCAGTGCCAGACGTACCGCGCGCGAAGTTGCATCGCCAGCCGCCCAGGATTTACGCGTGCCGGTATTTGGCGCATGGCGATAGGTACGCAGCGACTGCCCGTCAACCCACGCCAGCGACACGGCGTTGAGGATTTCATCCCGGTTCAGGCCAAGCATCTCGGCGACCACCGCCGTGGAGGCCACTTTGACCAGCAGGACGTGATCGAGACCGACGCGGTTAAAAGAGTTTTCCAGCGCGATGCAGCCCTGAATTTCATGGGCTTTAATCATTCCGGTGAGCACTTTTTTCATGGTTAACGGCGCTTTCCCCACCGCTACCGCATTGCGTGACAGCCAGTCAGCCGTGGCCAGAATGCCGCCGAGGTTATCGGAAGGATGACCCCATTCCGCGGCCAGCCAGGTGTCGTTAAAGTCCAGCCAGCGGATCATCGCGCCGATGTTAAACGCCGCCTGCACCGGATCGAGCTGGAACTGGGTGCCCGGAACGCGCACGCCGTTCGGCACCACAGTCCCTGGGACTACCGGCCCCAGCAGTTTTTTACAGGCCGGATATTCCAGCGCTTCCAGGCCGCAGCCTAAGGTATCAAGCAGGCAATAATGCGCGGTGTCATACGCTACCGTCGAAGTGATCTCGTAATTCATGACGTAATCAACGATATCAACGATTTCACGGTCAAATTCCGGGCGGACGTTCGAAATATGTGCAGACATAAAAAGGGTTCCTGTTTTTTATATTTAGAGGTTTTGCATTAGCAACGCTGATCTATCGCGACAAAGACACGATCTTCCGGGCCGGTGTAATTGGCGGAAGGACGGATAATTTTGTTGTCCTGGCGCTGTTCAATGATGTGCGCCGCCCAGCCGGTGACGCGGGCGATGACAAACAGCGGTGTGAACATTTCAGTCGGGACGCCCATCATGTTGTAGGAGACTGCCGAGAACCAGTCGAGGTTGGGGAACATCTTTTTCGTTTCCCACATCACGTCTTCCAGACGGTCGGCGATGTTATACATTTTCAGCGAACCGCCTTCCTGAGAAAGCTGTTTCGCCACGCGCTTTATCACCTGATGGCGCGGGTCGGCGATGGTGTAAACCGGATGACCAAAGCCAATCACCACTTCTTTGTTTTCAACGCGTTTACGGATATCCGCTTCCGCTTCGTCTGGCGTTTCGTAGCGCTGTTGGATCTCCAGCGATACTTCATTCGCCCCGCCGTGTTTCGGACCACGCAATGCGCCAATCGCGCCGATAATCGCGGAATACATATCGGATCCGGTCCCTGCAATCACGCGGCTGGTGAAGGTGGAGGCGTTGAATTCGTGTTCGGCGTACAGCACCAGCGAAATATGCATCGCTTTTTCCCAGCTTCGCGACGGCTTTTCGCCATGCAGCAGATGCAGGAAGTGTCCACCAATGGAATCATCGTCAGTTTCCGGCTGAATACGCTCGCCGTTATGGCTGTAGTGATACCAGTACAGGAGAATAGAACTGAGCGATGCCAGCAGCTTGTCGGCAATATCGCGTGCGCCGGAAACGGTATGCCCTTCTTTTTCCGGCAACGTACAACCCAGCGCGGAGACGCCGGTGCGCATCACGTCCATCGGGTGCGAGGCAGCAGGCAGCGCTTCCAGAACGGTACGCACGTTTGCGGGCAGTCCGCGCAGCGCTTTTAATTTGATTTTATAGGCGGTGAGCTCATCACGGGTGGGCAATTTCCCGTGGATCAGCAGGTGAGCGACTTCTTCAAATTCGCACTGCTGCGCCAGGTCGAGAATATCGTAGCCGCGATAGTGCAGGTCGTTACCACTTTTGCCAACGGTACACAGCGCGGTATTTCCGGCGGCAACGCCTGACAGCGCAACCGATTTTTTAGGTTTAATGACATGGGTACTATTTTGCAGGATCGTTGTGTCGCTCATGTTGTCCTCGTCATTTTTATAATATGTAGGGTACAAATTTATTGCCGGATGGCGGCTACGCCTTATCCGGCCTACGACGGTTACTTCTTGGTGTACAACGCGTCGAGTTTCTCTTCGAACTGGTAGTAATTGATGCTTTCGTACAGCTCGTTGCGCGTCTGCATAATGTCGATAACGCTCTTTTGCGTTCCTTCCTGGCGCAGCACGTTGTAAACCTTTTCCGCAGCGCGGTTCATGGCGCGGAAGGCCGAGAGTGGATACAGCGCCATCGCGACGTTCGCGCTGCGCAGTTCATCAGTGGTGAACAGTGGCGTAGCGCCAAATTCGGTAATGTTGGCGAGGATCGGCACCTGTACCGCATCGGCAAACTGACGGTACATGGCAAGCTCGGTAATGGCTTCCGGGAACAACATATCCGCGCCTGCTTCTACGTACGCCTGGGCACGTTCGATGGCGGCCTCTAACCCTTCCACCGCCAATGCATCGGTCCGCGCCATGATCACAAAGTTGGGATCGGTACGCGCATCCACGGCGGCGCGGATCCTGTCGACCATCTCTTCTTTCGAGACGATCGCCTTGTTCGGGCGATGACCGCAGCGTTTGGCGCCGATCTGATCTTCAATATGCAGCGCGGCGGCACCGGCTTTGGAAATCGACTTCACGGTCCGCGCCACGTTGAAGGCTGACGATCCAAAACCGATATCCGCATCCACCAGCAATGGCAGCGGGCAAACATCAGTAATGCGGCGAATATCGGTTAGCACATCATCAAGGGTAGAAATACCGAGATCCGGCAGACCCAGAGACCCAGCCGCGACGCCGCCGCCGGAGAGATAAATCGCCTGATATCCGGCGCGTTGGGCCAGCAGAGCGTGGTTGGCGTTGATGGTGCCAACGATTTGTAATGGGTTTTCTTTGCTGAGCGCGGCGCGAAACGCCTGCCCTGGGGAGTGTAGAGACATATCCCGTCCTTTGTTATCAACTTGTTATCGTTCGTTGATTTATTTAAAGCAAGGGGTATGCCAAAGACCTTAATTTTTAATTATTTTATATATTTACCTTTAAAAACAATATATTAAATTAAATCCTTGTATCTTTGTTGCACAAAAGCGTGTCAGCTATCGTTTCATGAAACGTTCCTTCACGTTTCATTGCAACATTCATGAAACACAACTAAACCCTAATACTCGGTGCCTTACTTTTTAGGATGGTTATGGCTGATACGCATCTTCCGCCGCGGGTGAACGACGACAAACCGGTTATCTGGACCGTTTCGGTCACGCGCCTGTTCGAACTGTTTCGCGACATCAGCCTGGAGTTCGACCACCTGGCAACCATCACCCCTATTCAGCTTGGTTTTGAAAAAGCGGTGACGTATATCCGCAAGAAGTTAGCCACCGAGCGTTGTGATGCCATCATTGCCGCGGGTTCCAACGGGGCGTATCTGAAAAGCCGTTTATCGATTCCGGTGATCCTGATTAAACCCAGCGGGTTTGACGTGCTACAGGCGCTGGCCAAAGCGGGAAAGCTCACCTCGTCGATTGGCGTCATTACCTATCAGGAAACCCTCCCCGCGCTGCTCGCTTTTCAAAAAACCTTCAATTTGCAGCTTGAACAGCGCAGCTATATCACGGAAGAAGATGCCCGTGGGCAAATCAACGAGCTGAAGGCCAGCGGCACGCAGGCGGTCGTCGGCGCGGGGTTGATTACCGACCTGGCTGAAGAAGCAGGCATGACCGGCATCTTTATCTATTCGGCGGCCACCGTGCGCCAGGCCTTTGTCGATGCGCTCGATATGACTCGTCTGACGCTGCGCAGAAACGGTCCATACGTTTCCGGCGATACGCTGCGCACCCGCTATGCGCTGGGGGATATGCGCGGGCACTCGGCACAGATGGAACAGGTGCGGCACACCATTATGCTTTATGCCCGTTCACGTGCGCCGGTGCTGATTCAGGGCGAAACCGGCACGGGCAAAGAGCTGGCGGCGCAGGCAATTCATCGTGAGTTTTTCACCCGTCAGGAGAACCGGCGCGGTAAACCTTCGCCGCCGTTTGTTGCTGTCAACTGCGGGGCAATCACCGAATCATTACTGGAAGCGGAACTGTTCGGCTATGAGGATGGTGCCTTTACTGGCTCCCGTCGGGGAGGACGCGCGGGCCTGTTTGAAATCGCCCACGGCGGAACGCTGTTTCTTGATGAGATAGGCGAAATGCCGCTGCCGTTACAAACCCGACTGCTGCGCGTGCTGGAAGAAAAAGAGGTCACCCGTGTCGGTGGACATCAGCCGATTCCGGTCGATGTACGGGTGATTAGCGCCACCCACTGTCATCTGGAGCAGGAGATAAAACAGGGAGAATTTCGCACCGATCTGTTTTATCGCCTGAGTATTTTGCGCCTCACGCTACCGCCGCTACGCGAGCGATTGCCCGATATCCTGCCGCTGGCGGAAGGCTTTTTAAAACAGTCGCTGGCGGAACTGGAGGTGCCGTTTTCTGAACCTGTGCGCAAGGGGCTGGGTCTGAGTCAACCGACGTTACTGAATTATGGCTGGCCTGGGAATATCCGTGAACTGCGTAATATGATGGAGCGCCTGGCGCTGTTTTTAAGCGTCGAGCCGCAGCCGGAGCTGAACGTACAATTCCTGCAGCAGCTGTTACCGGAACTGGCCGTTGCTGCTGACGCGCCGCAGGTATCCTCATCGCTGACGCCGCAGCAGGTGCTGGCGCAATTCAATGGCGATAAAACCGCGGCTGCACGATATCTCGGGGTAAGTC
>NZ_SZWS01000018.1:38022-54556 GCF_005281245.1 Citrobacter sp. wls826 | reverse complement strand
CCCGCCGATACAATGACCGGCGGGTATCGCGATTTTTACAGTAGCGTATTATTTTTTCTTGTAGATATTGGCTGTGCCATGGATTTTATTATCCGTTTGACCGGAGGTTAATACCACCACATCGGCCCCTTTCTCTTCTGCTTTCTTCAGCAGCTCTTCTTTAGCGTCTGAGACAGAAACTTCATTACTCGTTGAGATATCACCGATTTTTGTGTACTGCGACTCAACCTTTTCAAATTCAAGTTTTGTCATAAATTCCGCGGCATATGCGTTGGTCACGACAAAAGCTAATGCACCAATAAGTACTTTAATTCCAGTTTTCATAGACCAGCTCCAGGTTTTGTTATTACGCCATCATCGATCCCTGAACATTACATAACGCGATTCAAGGATGATTAATAACTAGTCCAGCCTGGATAAAAAATCCACATTCAGCAGGAATATATAGAGATTTTGCGGCGCAGAAAAAACCGGTCACCGGGTAGCAGCGCGTCAACCTGTTCAAAGTTTCAATAGCCAGTGTGAGTTGATCCTCAGAACAGGCAGCGCACTGAAATTATAGTGTTAACTTTATGAGAATCTGAGGAATTGTTGTCTATGGAACCTCTGCACGCCGTCGTACTCACCGTCAGCCTGTTTGTTTTAACTTTTTTTAACCCCGGCGCGAACCTGTTTGTGGTGGTGCAAACCAGCCTGGCGTCAGGGCGACGCGCGGGCGTGATAACCGGTCTGGGCGTCGCCTTAGGCGATGCGTTCTACTCCGGCCTCGGACTCTTTGGCATGGCGACGCTTATCACTCAGTGTGAAGAGATTTTTTCGTTGATTAAGATTGTCGGCGGCGCCTATCTGCTGTGGTTCGCCTGGAACAGCATCCGGCATCAGGCTACACCGCAAATGCCAACGCTACAGCAGCCGCTTTCCGCCCCCTGGTATGTGTTTTTCCGCCGCGGGTTATTAACGGATTTATCTAATCCGCAAACCGTGCTGTTTTTTATTAGTATCTTCTCGGTCACCTTAAGCGCAGACACGCCAACGTGGGCGAGGTTGATGGCCTGGGCCGGCATTGTGTTGTCTTCCGTTATCTGGCGTATTTTTCTCAGCCAGGCGTTTTCGTTGCCCGCCGTGCGCCGTGCGTATGGCCGAATCCAACGGGTTGCCAGCCGGGTGATTGGCGCCATTATTGGTGTCTTCGCGCTCAGGCTTATTTATGAAGGTATTAGCCATCGATAAGAGAGTTTAACTTGACCATCGTGAGGTAATTGTCCGTAATACCGCCTGAATTTTTAATCGCACGTTGAGTGGCAGTAAGATGGAACAGGTTGAACCGGTAAACGACACATTACTCCTTACAGAATGGCAGGCGCTGTTACGTCAAACATCGCCTGAAGTTCACACACTCCTGACATCGTTAAGCGATGAAGAGATCCGCCATTTAGTAACCGTTTTTTATGACTATATGCTCTCCCATGCGGAGAGCGCATTGTTCCTCAATACAGAACAGGTCAGTACCCGCCTCAGCGGCAGCATGTTTGACTGGCTGCGCAGCGTACTTGGCAGCGCCCACGAAGATCTCTCACAACTGCTGGCCAAACAGCGCAAAATTGGTGTGGTGCATGCCCGTATCGGCCTGCCCATCGATCTGGTAAACCGCGGCGCGCGCAAGCTGAAAGATGAGCTGTACAGGGTGTTAAAAACAAAGGCGGATTCCACTCCCGCCTTGCTGAGCGATGCTATCTGTTTCAGCAGTCTGGCAATGGATACTGCGCTGGAGGCCATGACGGTCTCCTATTCCCCCAGTTTTCAAAACTCTATGCACACGCAGGAGCAGTACCGTCTACAGACTATTTACGATGACGTTAACGTCGAGCGCGAGCGGCAAATCCGTTCGTTTACCGACTGGGAAAACCAGTTTATCTATAACATCGCCACCGGAATGCCTTTCGGTGAGATGGTGTTTCTGGCGAATTCTGACTTCGGTATGTGGTTATCACATAAGGGAAAACATATCCTCGGCAACAGCAATCTGCTGAATAAGATGGAATCACTGATTGCAGAGATCGACAGTCGTCTGACAACAACCCTGTCGCATCAGCATCAGCCGACAGAACCCGAGCGGATGAGCTTATTGCAGGATGTACGCCAGCTATCGGCAAAAATCCATTTCCTGCTCGCCTCAATGTTCGACGCGCTGGTTAAGCAGGAAAATGGTAAAGATTCGCTGACCCAGTTGCTTAATCGCCGCTTTATTCCGACCATCATGCGGCGCGAGATCTCGCTGGCGTTACATACGCGTAAGCCTTTTACCCTGGCGATGCTGGATATCGACTACTTCAAGCAAATTAACGATAACTTCGGGCATAATACTGGCGATCTGACGCTCAAAAACGTCGCGGCGGTCATTTACGATCATATCCGCAGCAGCGATTACGTGTTCCGCTACGGTGGCGAAGAATTTATGATTCTGCTCGTCGAGTCAGATGAAACACAGGCCAGTATTATTCTGGAAACGCTGCGTATGAAAATTGCCGAGATGCGCATGGCAGCCTCAGCGACAGAAACGTTTTCTATTACCGTCAGTATTGGTATTGCCGAATATGACTATCATCCCGACTATAAACAGTTGGTTGATAAAGCCGATCGCGCACTTTATCTGGCGAAAAGTAATGGCCGCGACCGCGTTGAGGTTTATCAGGAATAATCGTTGCCCTGCAGAGAAATAAATACCCCGTTCAGGGTATTTATCTGACCTGTGATAAATATCGGGCTGTTATTATTTTTCAGGCATATTGGCATGAAGAAAATAACAGCCGCGTAATAAGATGCAAATCAAATACACCAAATCTGAATAGCGCTAGCATATCCCGGTGATGACGCCTTCTGAATGCAGAAGGGGAAATATGAGGGATACTATAAAACCATGAACGGGAAGATGAGAACGCGCTGGCAGCGCCGCCCAGGCACGACCGGGGGTAAACTGCCGTGGAATGACTGGCGCAACGCCAGCAGCTGGCGAAAAGCCACCCAGTTTCTCCTGCTGGCTATCAATATTTATATTGGCGTGGCGTTCTGGTATTGGGTCCGCTATTTCGAAACCGCCGGCACCAGCGTTTATATTCCAAGGCCCGGCGGTATTGAGGGATGGCTGCCGATAGCGGGTTTGATGAATTTCCGCTATACGCTAGAGACCGGTTTTCTTCCGCCCATCCATGCCGCCTCTATGCTGCTGTTAGTTGCGTTTATCCTGATTAGCCTGTTGTTAAAAAAAGCTTTCTGTTCATGGTTATGCCCAGTGGGGACGCTTTCCGAACTGCTCGGTAATCTGGGGAGAAAATTATTCGGTCGTAACTTTACGCTACCGCGCTGGCTGGATATCCCGCTGCTCAGCCTGAAGTATCTGCTGCTGGGGTTTTTCTTGTATATCGCCCTGTCGATGCCCGCCCAGGGGATTCAGTACTTTCTGACGTCAGCCTATGGAATCATCATCGATGTGAAGATGCTCGATTTCTTTCGCCATATTGGCTCCGCCACGCTCATCTCCGTGGTGGTTATCAGCCTCCTGAGCCTGTTTATTCGCAACGCCTGGTGTCGTTATCTGTGCCCTTACGGCGCACTGCTTGGTCTGTTCTCGCTGTTCTCGCCGTTTAAAATCCGCCGCAACGCCGACAGTTGCATTGATTGCGGGAAATGCGCGAAAAATTGCCCATCGAAAATCCCGGTCGACAGACTGATTCAGGTGCGTACTGTGGAATGCACTGGCTGCATGACCTGTGTTGAATCCTGCCCGGTGGCTTCAACATTGAGCTTTTCCCTGCAGACACCGCCGGGTGTAAAAGGCAGCGGTAAAGCGTTATGGCGACAAACGGCACTGTCGGGTGTTGCCATGACAATACTGGTGCTGGGGATTCTGTTTGCCACCATTGGTTATGCGGTATATGCCAATGTCTGGGATACGCCGGTGCCGGATCACCTGTATTTCCAGTTGATCCCGAAAGCAAAAATGATCGGCCATTAATTCTTTACCAGTATGTTCAAAACCCCTGCCAATTCTGGCAGGGTTTCCTGCCTGTAACGCCATTTTAAGACTATTGAACTTGTGTCATCGTGTCCCCGTTTATACAACCTTAAATATCACCCGTAATCATTTTTTTATTATGTTATGGGCGACTGGGACCACAATAATGAACGGGATAACATCATGACTAAAATAAAACTGGCGCTGCTTTTACCTCTGTTTCTGGCGGGTTGTACGGTGAGCGATGGAGAATTAAGAAACGCTTACGCTCAGCGTTATCAGCAGCCCGCCGCTTATGTCGATATCTATAAACAGAAAATAGCAGGCATGGATATTAATGCGCTGGCCCAATATGCCGCAGCAGAAGATAAGAAAAAAATGCGTGGGCAGCCAAGACTGAAAATCGACGAATTCATTACCATTGAAAATGTGCAGGCGAAAGGAAACCGGGTGGTCTACGATTACTCGCTGTCCGAGAGCTGGCTGGCGCTGTCCGCAGATAAACAGCGTGAAAAGCAGACCAATATGAATAAAGACCTGATCTATCGTACCTGCTCTCTGGAAACGGTACGTCTGGCGCAGGCGAAAGGGTTGGAAGAAGAGCATAACTATTACAGCCAGTACCCAGACAAAGTCGCCTTTACCCTGAGAACCAGCGCACAGATTTGTATGCAAAACGGTTTTACACAATAACCGCAATCCCTCAGCCTGATGGCGCTGCGCTTATCAGGCCTACAATTTGCACGCATCTGTAGGCTTGATAAGACGCCAGCGCCGCCATCCGGCTAAAAAACGATACTCAGAACTTCCATGAAACGCTGCCGACAATGCTGCGCTCGGCACCGAAGTAGCAGTATGAGAGCGAATTACAAGCCGCAACGTAGCGCTTGTCGGTCAGGTTGTTGACGTTCAACTGAGCGCTCAACCCTTTAATACCGATATTCGTTAAGTCGTAGCCAATTGCCATATCCACCAGCGTGTAGGACGGCAGGGTGTGAGTATTCAGGCGATCGCTGGCAATACCGTTGACATAACGTACGCCTGAGCCCAGCGTCAGGCCATCCAGCGGACCGCTTTTCACATCGTAGCTCAGCCAGGTACTGGCCTGGTTACGCGGCGCGTACACTGCACGCTTACCCTGCTCTTCCGGGCTGCTTTTCTTATAGCGAATGTCGGTATAGGTATACGCCGCCTGCAGACGGAAGCTCTCCGTCAGTTGGCTAATGGCCTCCAGCTCTACCCCTTCAGACTCAATTTCCCCAATCGAGCGGTACGGATCGGTCGGCTCTTCTTTGGTGGCGATATTCGTCTGATTGATACGGAATACCGACGCGCTGAACTGACTGTTGAGTCCTTCCGGCTCATATTTCAGCCCGGCTTCCCACTGCTTGCCTTTCATCGGATCCAGCAGATTGCCGTTCTCATCGGCAAAGCTGGTTGGCGTAAAGGCGGTGGAATAACTCACATACGGCGCAAAGCCGTTATCGAACAAATAGAGCAGCGCAGCACGGGTGCTGAAGTTGTTTTTGTCCAGATCGCTACGGGTATCGTTGATCTTATCAATGTTAGAAACGCTGACCTGATCGTAGCGACCGCCGAGCGTAATACGCCAGCGATCCCATGACATCTGATCCTGCAAATAGTAGCCTGTCTGGCGCAGCTTGTGCTTCTCACGCGCATACATGTTGATGTAATCAGGCTGCGCGCCGTATACCGGGTTAAAGGCGTCAATCGGCGGGAATGCACCGTAGTAACCGGTGGTATTGTTGCTGCGATCCTGATAATCGATCCCCACCAGCACACGGTGGTTGACCTGCCAGGTATCAAAGCTGCCGTCGAGTTGGTTATCCAGCGTAATCGCTGACATTTTTTCATCGGAGCCGGAGTAGCCGCGGTTAAGCTCGGTTTCATTCAGCCAGCCCGCCGCATACACCTGATTCAGCTCAACGTCGGTATGCAGGTAGCGCAGTTTTTGCCGCACCGACCAGCCGTTATCAAACAGGTGCTCAACGTTGTAGCCCACCATGTTTTCACGGCGATCGTATTTGTCGTAATCATCCTCGCCTTCGTAAAAGGTGTTGGAGATCTTTTGCCCGTAATGTGGAACCACGGTGCCGTCATACGGCAGACCGGAGTGGCTTCCGCCTTCCGGGTCACGGTGCAGATAAGCCATCAGATCCAGACGCGTCTGGTCGGTGATGCGCCAGGTCAGGCTGGGCATCAGCGCATAACGTTCTTCCTTCAATGGGCCAAACTGCGAGTCCGCGTAACGCGTCATTCCACTCAGTCGTGCCGCCACGCGATCGTTATCATCCAGCGCCCCAGTGACGTCAAACGCCGCGCCGCGCTGGTTATTGTTGCCAGCAAACAGTTTCACTTCTCCGCCGGCATCAAACGACGGCTTACGTGATGTCAGCGCGACAATACCGCCCGGAGAAGAACGGCCATACAGTACGGAAGCCGGACCGCGTACCACTTCGATATCTTCGAGGAACCACGGATCAACCACCAGCGAGCTGTGTGAGTTGGTGTCCCCCATCATCTTCAGGCCATCCAGATAGACGTTGTCCAGGCTACCATCCGAGAAACCACGCAGCACAATATAGTCAAAGCGGTTGGAGGCACCAATCTGATTGCTGTACACCCCCGGCGTATAGCTTACGGCCTGGCGCACGCTAGTTGCGCCCTGCTCTTCAAACTGTTCACGGGTAATGATCGATACCGACTGAGGCGTTTCAAGATCCGGCGTGGCGAGCTTCGTGGCCCCGCTTTGCATTTGCGAGGTGACAACCACCGTATCGTTTTTTGTTGTTTCCTGCGCCAGCAGTGGAAAAGCCACGCTACCGGTCACCCATCCCACCAATAGCGCCAACCGAGTCTTCGCGAACATGAATATCTCCAAAGGCATGTCTAATTGTAAGTGAGAATTATTACCTTTTTGCTAACGGAGATAGCTATGCAGGATGCCAGGTTGCCTATGCGCAGTGCCAAATTGTCGGGAAGGCACGTGCGCAAAACGTAAAAATGGATTAGCAAAGTTTGAGTACATCGCCAGGCGAAAAGCCGTAACGACGCCGAAATGCGGTGGAGAAGTTGGTAGCATGTTGATAACCCGACATCCAGGCCGCCTGCTGTACGCTGTATCCTTCCAGTAAATAGCCGCGCGCGCGTTCCAGACGGCAATCACGCAGGTAGTCAAAGACGGAACAGCCATAGGCCGCACGGAACTTGCTGCGCAGGCTGCTGGGGCTCATCGCCGCGCGTTGGGCCAGGGCATTGAGGGTGTAGTCATTCTCGGGACTCTGCTCCAGCAGACGACGAACGACCTCCAGCCGCTGCTGTTCACCGCTTGCCGCAAGCCGCTTGCCACTCTCGACCTGACACACGCTGAGGCCATGGCCAAACAGTTGTAATATCAGCCCTTCCAGCATCAGTTGGCGAGAAACATGACCGATCGTGCTCCGCTGCGCATACTGCAGGCCGCTGAGTAAAAACCCCGGCACCTGCCAGATAAGCGTCGGCGTTTCGCATCTTTCCCACTCACGCATCAACGATTCGAGCAACCCCGTGCGCCACGCGCCGTCGGGATACAGACCGAGGGATAACGTGCGCAGTTTGCAGTCAGCATGATGGCGGGCACGCATCGTCTGATGCTCGCTCAAGCGTGAGCTAAACGCCATCCCGGAACGCACCACATGCTCCTGCCCGTTGAGCGTCAGGATGACGCAGCCTTCCAGAACCACCAGCATATACAGAGGACTGCTGTGGCGGGAGGTGGTTTCGTAAGGTTGTAGCACCTGCACATCAGAGTGCGTGACACACATCCCGCAGGGGAGCGTCATCTCCTCAACCTCCCCCTGCAGAACGGGGCTGCAAGACGACAAATCCGGCTTTTGCGCCAGCAGGGGAAAACGGTAATCGATCCCGTAACGCTCACCAAAATCCATAAACTCGCTGACGGAGAAGGTGCGGGCTACGCGTCTGGACGTATTCAGGGCGGTGGTGTTGTTCATGCTGTCTTCTGCACAGGAAATGGGATTAACGGTTGATAACTGAAGCAACATTACCATTACCTGTACAACACAACAATAATAATGAGAATTATTATCAATATGACGTATGCGATTTCAAATCGCGCTGGAGAACGTCATTCCCGATATTTTTCTCGCGCAGCTCATCAGGCAACATTGACACCTGATGAACTGCGGTCTGTGAGCCGTGTGCAGCTCAACCTTTCTCACTGTCATAAACGGGCACGTCAAACGCACCTCGATACCCGCCGAGTTTGTACTCTACTTATTATGCTGAAGGCTGGTTTTCCTCCACCTGGAACACCGCCACAGCCTGGGATAGCATTGCTGACTGCTCTTCCACACTGCCTGTCGTGGCGGCTATCTCCTCAACCAGCGAGGCGTTTTGCTGAGTCACTTGCTCCATTTGCGTTACCGCAACCCGGATTTGTTCGATGCCGCGACTCTGTTCCCCCGAGGCTCCGGAGATATCTTCCATTAAGACATTAATGTTGCGTATTGCCTTCGCAATATCCGCCATCATGGCGCCACTGTTTTCAGCTATCTCTACCCCTTCCTTGACGCTAATTGCCGCTTTGGCAACCAGTTCACTGATTTCTTTCGCCGAGGAGGCGCTGCGCTGAGCAAGCGTTCGGACTTCACTCGCCACAACGGCAAACCCACGCCCGGACTCACCAGCGCGTGCAGCTTCCACCGCCGCGTTTAATGCCAGGATATTGGTTTGAAAAGCTATACTATCAATAACATTGGATATTTCGTTCACGCCTTGCGCATTACGGCTGATCAGGTGAATTTTCTCAACCATATCACTCATTAAACGCTCGCCACGCAATGCCATTTCCGTGCTTTCGCTGGTCATGACGGATGCCTGATGTGACTTATCAGTATTATTTTTTGTTGTGACTGAAATCTGCTCCATACTGGCCGCCGTTTCAACGACTGCCGCAGCCTGCTGTTCCGTTCTGGTTGATAAATCGGAATTACCGGAAGCAATTTCCTGCATACCGATATTAATAGACTCAACGCCATCGCGAATAGTGCTGACAGTCTCCCGCAGGCCTTTTTGCATATTATGCAAATTTAAGCACAGTACGCCGATTTCATTGTTACCCGACACCTTAACAGGATGGCTGAGATCGCCTTTACCAATCCGCGCAAAGTGCTCAGAAACGATTTTTAAAGGCTGAATGATGGTCCGGTTCAACCAGAAATTACAGATAAAGAAGATAAGTACCGTAATGACCAGGATCACGGATACTTTCAGGATCGAGGTATTAAACTGAACGTGTGTTTGTGCAACGATCTTCTCACCAATCAGCATTGTTGATTTGTAATAATTCGTCACTTCGTTATCGAAATTTTTGCGAGCCGCGAGCAGTTCCGCATTAGCATTTTCTTGTGCATTAATAATACTGTTGCTGGAAAGCGTCTGATTTAATGTATCAATAGACTTTTGCTCAGCATTCATTTGTTGCTCAAAAGCCGTTCTGATAATTTTACCAATTTGCGGATCGTCAGCCGTCAATCCAGGAATACCCCAGAAAATATCGAACTGTTTTCTGGCATACGCCATCTGATCTTGCATTTGATTCACTGTCTGTCGGGCATCGGTCGCATTATGTTGTTGAATATTATCACGAACGCTTCTGACTTTATAAACAGCCTCAACGACCTTATGCAGGGTATCCTGCTCCTTAATGATGTTATGTAGTAATAACGTATTTTTTTGATTTCCTTTGAGATCAACTAACTCAAATCCATTGGAAAAGAACTGCATGAAGGTAAATAACAAAAGCAATAATAACAGGCTGGTTTTAATTCTCATATTCTTTAACATTTAAACATCTCCATAACAATAAAAATCCTCTACGACTTAATTGTTATCGACACATCACGCAATACCTTAACCTGTAAAATGGTTAATTATTAGAAAGTTTCCGCATTCATTCTCACATAATAAATTAATTACTCAGGGGGACATACTGCGATAAACAGCAGCCCTCTAACATTGGCAAAAATAAGGCCAAAACCATTCAACATTAATATTATTTATGGATATAAACGGTAATGTCTTTCTGACTATCGACAGGCACCCGCACCCAGGACAACGAATCGACGGTGATCGGTGCCATTTCATTTTCTAAACGTAACAACGGCGTGCTGGCGTCTGGCACACCTGTACTTTCAGTTATCTCGAGAACGCCCCGAAAAGAAATGGACACACTGTCTGGAATATCAGACAACCTTATCCATTCGTTGGCAATCACTAACTTTCGAGTAAACATTCGCTGTCCTTGGCGCGTGGTTTCTATCCGATAAATTTACAAGTTGATCAATCTATTCTTTGTATTAACAGCACATTGTTCACATCGTCAGTTAAGCATTACTTACCAGAAGAAAATGGAAGTGATAAAACTCATTTGAAACGTGCTTTACAAATTCAGCCGGAAGGTTATGTTTAATGAACGTTAACTTTGCAAACTCAACATCGCCATATACCCGGATACAGAAGGGTTTGACAATCTCACCCTGCACGCCAAAACACGCCTGCAGCCGAGTGTCATCCATAAAAATAAAATTACCTTCTCTTACCTTAATCTTTTCATGCAGATCTCGCCATTTCTCTGGCGTAAGCAGAAAGCTTTCCCAGCCATTATTTCTCAACACCTCAATCGTATGAGTAAACTTAAAATAGTCGTTTTGCATCGATACATCGCCACTCGAAGTCGAGTATAGATATTCTATTTTAAATTTAAGTTGTGCATTGAGGCTTTTTTTCTTGCCTTCATCAATTAGCCATTGAAGTTCATTGATTACGTTCCTTGAGAAGAGCTTTCTTTTTTTAGCGATGGCCAGCCATTGCATAATAAAAAGATGCTCTGACATTTTAGAATGAATCTTACGGTCCCGTATTGCGATACCAATTGCTACCAATGCACTCCAGGTAAACGCTTCCAGGTCATCCTGATAATGGTGTCGTAACGTACTAACTTTTCCTGAATCCCTTACCACTTAAACCTGCCCAAATAAATCATTATTACATGTAAATCTTGCATTATTTCATTTTAAAAAATACTACAACTAAAAACATCAAAATATGATCCAGATTAATTTATCCCTATGTAATAAAATTGCAAACTTAACACATCACTCTTATTAATCATTGATGCCCGGATGGCTCAGCGATAAATAATAAGAATTATACGATAAAGATAAAAACTAATAATACTCACAGGTTATCAATTCCACCTACTGTTAAAAATATGATCATCATAAAACTTCAAAAATTGCTGATTAGAAGAAATATCCTGATAGTTTTGACCAGACACCCCAGACAAACACCCATTCCAACGTTAAACAGCCATTAAACATCCTAATGGAATCGCATTTTATCCTCCGCTGAGCGACAGACAGCCTCACAGCAGCAGGCCAGGCTTTTTATACAGGTATCAGTAATATTAACGCTTTTAAATTTCGCCTAATTCAAAAAGCCAACATCCGGATTCAATGAACCGGAAGTTGGCTTGTCGCTGGTACGGTTAATAGAAAATACCGATGATCAGGGTGTGAGTAACGAACCCCACAATCAGCGGTACGGCGGTACGCTTCACCACATCGAATGGGGTTATTTTCGCTCCGCTGGAAACGGCAATCACGACGCCGGATACCGGTGAAATTGCCCGTCCCATATGCGATGCCTGCTGCATCGGCAGGATCATGGCAACGGCGTTAGCGCCCATACTGGCGGCAATTTGCGGGATGAGCTCAACGAAGGCGAGGAATGGCGCATTCCCCGACCCCATAATGATCGCCGCGGCCAGCGTCACCAGCGCAAATACAACCGCCATGGCAAACGGCGGTAATCCCACGTGTTCGGCCATCAGAATGAGCTGATCGATCGCACCGATGACTTTAATTCCGTGAGCAAAAACCCCTGCCGCAACCAACAGTCCAACCACACCGGTAAACGCAGTGCCCATTCCTTTCAGGAAATGGCTGAAACCTTCGCAGACCGACTTTAAATCACGCACCCGCAGCCATTCAATCAGCATACAGATGGTCATTGAAATGAGGACAATGGTTATAATATTCAGGTTGATACCCCTGACGAACATTTCGGATGATCCTACTGCCATCAGTATCGGAAGCATGGGGAGCAGCGCGTAAAAAGCCGGGGATTTTCCTGAATCAGTCACTTCTGCGCTACCGATTTCCCGCGGTAACGTCCCTGCTTTACGGTCGCAATGCCGCTGCCAGAAAAAATGGCACACGCCGACAACCAGAACCGTTGCCAGCGCGGCGGGTCCCTGGTGGTAAACAACATATTCCACTACATCCATATTCACTGCTTTAGAGCCCCTGATAGCATCGATTGCCGTCGGGGTGTAAGCCACGCCAAGCGAAGTAGCAATGACCCCGGCAGCCGAGGCCGCTGAGAGCCCTAATCCCAGCATAATGGGGAACATCGTCCCCATCAGCAACACGGCAAGCCCGGTTGCCGAAGGAATGGCCAACTGCAGGAGGCTGGCGAGCAGGTAGGAGAAAAAGAGGAGCACATAGGGCGAACGCAGCGCCCGTAAGGGTTTCGTTACTACCCGCACGACCGCCTCATTTGCGCCGATATGATCCATGTAATGCGCAAATCCCATTAACGCCATGATCATCAGGCCGAGATCGGCGGCGCGCGTGCTGAAGAGATCGCGCATTACCTCGAAAGGATCGAGAAAGGAAATTCCCGTACTGGCAACCCCCTTCGGTAATACGGACCCCCATCCGGTTAACGCGGTGCAAATCATCAAGACTAAGCCCGCAATGAAGAGCACCGGTTCAGCGCGATAACCTTTCAGAATCAGACGCGCGACCACCACGATAACCAGAAGTGCGATTAACACCTGAATCATGACTGAGCTCTCCGCTGCGCGAACTCAGTATAAGTTTCCTCAATCACCGCCACCACCACATCACTGGCGGCCCGCAGAGAACGCACCGGCAGATACTCATAAATTGAATGGAAGTTATGAGCACCGGTAAAAATATTCGGGCACGGCAATCCTTTCTGCGACAGCACCGCGCCATCATACCCGCCACGCATGGCGACAGGTGCGGGCGTTATGCCGCATTTCTGATACGCGCGGAATGCAATATCAATCGGGTAGTGAGCGTCCCCCTGCAAACTGTTCAACACATTCGCGTAGCGATCGGCTAAATGACAGACCACGCTGTTTTCCCCCCACAGGGCACAGGTGCTGACGGCAAGCTGGCGAATAAACGCCATACGCGCCTTATAACCTTCTTCACTGAAATCGCGGATATCCAGCTTAAGTACCGTGCGGGCACTGTTACCCTGTAGCTGTTTTACCCAGTAATATCCTTCGCGCCCTTCCGTATATTCAGGCGCTTCTCCCCCTGGGAGCATGGCAATAAACTTATGCGCCATCAGCAGCGAATTCTTTAACTTACCTTTGGCCGACATCGGGTGTGCGGACTGGCCGGTAAAGATGATTTCCGCATCGCCCGCATTCCAGTTCTCGTAAACAAACTCACCGATACCGCAGCAATCCAGGGTATAGCCAAAATCAGCACCAAACGCGGCAACATCAAACGCTTTTGCGCCACGCAAGCCCTGTTCCTCATCCGGGACAAAACCCACTTTTACCGGCCCATGTTTTATTTCCGGGTGTGCGACCAGATACTCAAGAGCATTCATAATCGCGGCGATGGCTGCTTTATCATCAGCGCCCAACAGACTGGTCCCGTCGGTCACCAGCAGGTCATCACCGATATAATTTTTCAGTTCCGGAAATTCACTTTCGCGCAGGTAAATATTCAGCTCTTTGTTCAGGCATAAATCCCCGCCGTGATAATGCAGGCGCTGTGCTTTGGTGTCTGCGGTCTGTTCCGCACTGGTATCCAGATGACCAAAAAAAGAGACCACCGGGATCGTGTCATCGGTATTTGCAGGTAAGGTTGCCGTCACTATAGCGGTATCCCTGACCTCAATGTTTTCCATTCCTAATGCTTCAAGTTCTGCTGCAAGCAGTTTTGCCAGTTCCATTTGACCAGGAGAAGAAGGCATTATCCCATTAGCGCCGTTTTCCCTTGATGTCGTGGTATTGATTTTCGTGTAGTTAATAAAGCGTTCAACAATATCCATTCCAGGAGATCCTTTAATGTATCATTTATGAGGTACTGCGAGAGGTGTTCTGCATGCAGCGTGGGGTAAGTAATCTGAGAACCAAATAAAATCAGCGCTCATCCCAGAACGCTGATTTTATGGGCATTACGACAACGATTTATATAAAGGAAGATAAAAAGGCCAGTGATTATACCTGCGATTAAAAACTCCTTTCTGATTGATAAAATCATATTCCCTGTCTGTTTTTACTGCTATTTCCCATGGTGTTAAGCTAACAGAAGTCATAAACGGCATCCCTATACCTATGAGATAATAGAAATCATTTAGATTCCTGTACTCTGTACTGGCATAAGACATACCATCGCTATATTTTTTTAATGAACGAATACTGTATCAGTAACATGCAACCGTTTGCACCTCTCTACAAATAGCCACTTCGCGCACTAAAATCCGTGAACAAAATCACAATTACCTCAAAAGCAAAAAACTTCTATCGCGCTGAAAAAAAGGCAGTTATAAGGAAAGCTATATAATACCCACATAAACATAGCCAGAATTATACTATTCACTATGAAATAGATTCATGCTGATACTATTTCAATATTGCCGTAGGGGTCAGTAGAGCTAAATCGTCGTAATCAATAATGTTTAACATCAATAACGATAATATTAAAAATTCTATTTATGACGATAAGATAAATAATATGCAGGCAAAAAAAACCTCTCCCCCGAGAAGAGATTCAGGGCAGAGGTAATACGGGTGTTAAGGACATACTTATAGTTTTAATGATAACAGAAGCGCTTCTTGCAGGACCGAGTATACACACTTAGCCACGTTAAGAAAATTCTTAAAAACATTAAATTGCAAATTTCATTTAAAACCACAATTATGATAAAGGAGCATTTATCAAAGAACAAAATTAACCAGCAAAAAGAGTAAATCATACTAATCAATGAGGTGATAAAAAAAGAATAGCAATGCTGTATGGCTACCGATAGCGTTTCTGGCGACGCTGAAACATTAAATTAATTTAATGAATAAATGCGATTTACATAACGAGAATTAAAAAGTCATTAAATAAAAGAAATACAATTTTTCGTTACAGATCACACTTCCACTACAAGGAAGTTCCTCTACTGTTTCTTGCAGGTATGATTCAGCATGTAAATACCTTTCAACTCAACCCGAGGCTTTGATGCTGGAGAATGTAATCATCTGATAATCAGCTTCCCGACCTTTTCAGGCCGGACTGGTTATCAATGCGCCGAATTCGAATGCGGACACCGCTGTGTGTTTGCACGTTTTGCACATGATGATTAAACAGGTTTTCCAGTATGAATTTATCCCGTCAGGAACAACGTACCTTACACGTTCTCGCCAAAGGTGGCCGTATTGCTCACGTCCGCGATGCCTCTGGCCGCGTCACTTCCGTCGAATGCTATAGCCGTGAAGGGTTGCTGCTCTGCGACTGCACGCTCGAGGTGTTCAAAAAGCTCAGAACCAAGAAACTGATCAAATCCGTCAATGGTCAGCCCTACCGTATTAATACGACCGGCCTGAACAACGTTCGCGCCCAACTTGATAATCGCTAAAGGAGAGAGAGAGATGGATATCCCGAAGATTTTTACCATCAGCGAAAGCGCACATCGCATTCATAATCCGTTCACCGCACAGAAATACGCCACGTTAGGCCAGGTTTTACGGATGGCACCGGGAACACGCATTCTGGACCTCGGCAGCGGTTCGGGTGAGATGTTGTGCACCTGGGCACGCGATCACGGTATTTCCGGCGTGGGTATCGATATGAGCCGGCTGTTCAGTGAGCAAGCCACCCTGCGGGCCAAAGAGTTGGGTGTCAATGAGCACGTGCGTTTTATTCATGCCGATGCAACAGGTTATATCGCCGAAGAAAAATTCGATATTGCCGCCTGCGTTGGTGCGACCTGGATTGCCGGCGGCGTCGCTGGAACGATCAGACAACTGGAACAAAGTCTCAAACCAGGTGGGATCATACTCATCGGCGAACCGTACTGGCGTCAAATACCCGCCACGGAGAAGATCGCCCAAGCTTGCGGCGCGACTTCAGTGACCGATTTTCTTTCTCTGCCAGAGCTCATTTCATCTTTCGACCTGCTCGGTTATGACGTGGTTGAAATGGTACTGGCTGACCAGGAGGGTTGGGACAGATACGAGGCGGCAAAATGGCTGACGATGCGCCGGTGGCTGGAGGCAAATCCGGACGATGAATTTGCCCCGGAAGTCAGAGAGCAACTGAGGAGTTCACCAGCACGCCACGTAGCCTTCACCCGGGAGTACATTGGTTGGGGCGTGTTCGCACTCATACAGAGGTAATA
>NZ_SZWS01000018.1:37776-37965 GCF_005281245.1 Citrobacter sp. wls826 | reverse complement strand
TATAACCAGGCAGGTTATACCGACTTTTTTCATTGCTTACTTCATTAATACTTCAACAAATTTAGCCAGCCATTGCGGATGCGCGGGCCATGCAGGCGCGGTAATCAGATTGCCATCCACGTGGGCTTGATCAATGCCGATATCTGCGTAATGCCCGCCGCTCAGACGAACTTCTGGCGCACAGGCCGG
>NZ_SZWS01000018.1:35648-37696 GCF_005281245.1 Citrobacter sp. wls826 | reverse complement strand
CCCCCGCCGCCGCTAACAGCTGAGGTCCATGACAGACCGCGGCGATAGGCTTACCGGCAGCGTTGAAATCTTGCACCAGCTTAATGACATCCGGATTCAGCCGGAGATATTCCGGAGCACGTCCGCCGGGGATCAGCAGCGCGTCGTAATCGGTGGCCCGAGCCTCGGCAAAATTCGCATTCAGCGTAAAACGATGACCCGGTTTTTCACTGTAGGTCTGGGCCCCATCAAAATCATGAATAGCGGTTTGAACGTAGTCCCCCTGACTTTTATCCGGACAGACGGCATCAACACGATGGCCCAGCATCTGCAACGCCTGAAAAGGCACCATCGTTTCATAATCTTCGACATAATCGCCGACCAGCATCAGTATCTTCTTCATTCACATCCCCCGCTCACGGTTATTAATGATGAGAAATAACGGCCATCTTTACTATAGCCCACGCATTTCACGACATTAATAAATACCGCAGGACACGCCGTCACCGGACGTCTGAAGGGGGTTGCCCCTGACGGCGCGCCCTGTTGTTAATACCTGAAGTTTCTATCACTCCCAGGCCTGCTCAGATTTCGCGGAGTCAAACTGCGGCGGCGGCTTGCGGAAACGTCCGGTCAGGTAGGCGAGATACACCAACCCCACGCCAGCCCATACCAGTCCCAGCGTCAGCGATGTCACCTCCAGGTTCACCCACAGTACGGCAACGGTGGCGGCGCCGACCATTGGCAATACCAGGTAGTGCAACTTTTCCTGCCAGGTATGCTTACGCCCTTCACGACGCCAGAAGTGGTTAAACACGGACAAATTAACGAACGTAAAGGCCACCAGCGCGCCAAAGTTAATCAACGCCGTGGCGGTTACCAGGTCAAAAAACAGGGCCGAGAGTGCCACAATCCCGACCATAATGACGTTCAGCGCGGGTGTACGCCATTTCGGATGGACATAGCCGAAGTACTTCTCCGGGAAGACGTTATCGCGGCCCATCACGTACAGCAGACGCGAAACGCTGGCATGGGACGCCAGACCTGACGCCAGCGTATTCACAAAGGTCGTACACAAGAAAATAGACTGGAACAGTTTGCCGCCGACGTACAGCGCAATCTCCGGCAGCGCCGCGTCCGGGTCTTTAAATCGGCTAATATCCGGAAAGAACAGCTGCATAAAGAACGAGGCGGCAATGAAGATCAGTCCGCCGTAAAGCGCGGTAAGGAAAATTGCTTTTGGAATGGTACGCGCGGCATCCGGTGTCTCTTCAGAGAGCGTAGTTACCGCATCAAAACCGAGAAACGAGAAGCAGACGATGGTCGCCCCGGTGATAATCGGGATCAAATGCGCATTCTGGCTGATAAACGGTTGCAGCGACCAGACGGTCCCGACCCCTTCGCCTTTGTGCAGCCCCTGCACCACGAGAACAATGAACACCACGATTATCGCAACCTGCACCAGTACAAACAGCGCATTGAAGTTCGCCACCAGATTAACGCTTTTCAAATTGGCCGCGGTGAGGATCGCTACAAACATCACTACCCAAATCCATGGCGCAACGCCCGGGAACAGCGCGGAAAGGTAAATTTTCGCCAGCAGGACGTTAATCATCGGCAGGAACAGGTAATCAAGCAGTGACGACCAGCCGACCATAAACCCCACATGCGGGTTGATCGCTTTTTGCGCATAGGTGTAGGCCGAACCGGCTTGTGGAAACTGGCGTACCAGCTTTCCGTAACTGATGGCAGTAAACAGCACGCCCGCCAGGGCCAGCAGATAGGAGGCCGGAACATGGCCATTGCTGATGCCCGAAACAATACCAAAGGTGTCAAATACCGTCATCGGTGTGAGATAGGCCAGCCCCATCACCACCACCTGCCACAGCTTGAGGGATTTACGCAACTGTGCTTTGCCCGGCTGGGCCGCGAGATCCACAGAAGAATTAGTCGACATAGCTTTCCTCCCCGCCACGGGCCCAGATCTGCGTTCGAAACGTGGGTAAAGCAGACCTGGGTCGTGTCGGGGTGGAAAGCCAAAAGAAAGGCGTCAATGTTGCACGGCACAG
>NZ_SZWS01000018.1:5102-35567 GCF_005281245.1 Citrobacter sp. wls826 | reverse complement strand
CGCGGGGCGGGTTTTTAAACATTGGCATCATCACATTTCCTCGTCACAAACTCTGTCGGTTATCTGAAGACCCGTTGTCGCAAGCCGCTCCATTACGCGACATCCGGGAAATGGCAGGTGATCCTGCAATATTGACGGGCTGGCTCCGCTCAGACCGCATGATGCGACTTCTTTTTTTCAATGACCAAACAATGCGTACAGGCCCGACAAACATTCCGCCGCCGGGCCACTTTCCTGTCAGGCGTTTTTCAGCATCCACTCAATTTCAGTGTCGGTAATCAGGCGTTCAAACTGGATCAGTTCATCGTGTTTACAGGCGTGATACACATGGCTAAAACGCTCCCCGAGCAACTCACGCAGACTGTCATTTTGCATGAACTCCCACAGCGCATCGCTCTGGCGGATCGGGAATGGTAACCCTTCCTGCTCCAGGCCGTTGCCTTCCACCTCTTCCTGCAACGGCAGCTCGTTATCCAGACCATGCAGGATCCCCGCCAGAATGGTCGACATCACCAGATACGGGTTGGCGTCAGCCCCCGCCACGCGATATTCAACCCGATGGTTATCACGATCGCCGCAGGGAATGCGCAGCGCCACCGTACGGTTGTTGTGCCCCCAAGAAGCCTGGGTCGGAACATACATCCCCGGCTGGAAGCGGCGATAAGAGTTCACATTCGGCGCCAGCAGCGCCATTGACGCGGGCATCAGATCAATCATCCCGGCAAGCGCACGTTTAAGTAACGCGGAATCATCGCCATTCGCATCGGCTAACACGTTCTCGCCTTTATTATTCATAATGCTGATGTGGATATGCATTCCGCTACCGGCATGCTCCTCATAAGGTTTTGCCATAAACGTGGCATGCATCTTATGTTTCTCCGCCACCAGCCGTACCAGGCGTTTCAGCGCCAGCGCGTCGTCGCAGGCGTCGAGTACGTTATCGGTATGGTAGAGGTTGATTTCAAACTGCCCAGGGGAGGCTTCAGCCACCGCGCCGTCAGCCGGGATCAGCTGCAAACGGGCCAGTTCATCGATATCGTTCAGCACATCAGCAAAGTGGTTCAGGTTATCAACCGAGTAAACCTGACTTTGCGTATTCCGATCGTCCGTTCCCGGCGCGCACGGCGGCTGCAGATAACCTTCGGGATCGCGCTTACGATCGAGTAAATAGAACTCCAGCTCTACCGCTACGACGGGGAACAGACCGCGCTGGCGAAGTTTCTGCCAGAGTCGGTTAAGTACGTTCCGCGGCTCAACGTCAAAGGGAGCGCCATCTTCATCCAGCATCGTCAGCATCATCTGCGCAATACATTCCGGATCGGCGGCCGAAGGCGTTAACGTGCCAGGCACCGGGACACAGGTCCGATCCGGTTCGCCAAGCTCCTGGCCTAATCCCGCCTCTTCGACCACATTGCCAAGAATATCCATCGCGAAAACGGATGCCGGGAAATAGCAGCCTTTCTCTAACTTGTGTAATCCCGCAACGGGAATGCGTTTACCACGAAAACAACCATTCAGGTCGGTTAACAGCACATCCACGAACTGCGTGTTGGGATAGCGCTCCAGATACTGCTTAACTTCACGCGCAAACGCGCTACTTCGTCTCTCTTCAGAATGCTGAACAAAATTCTCAACTTCTACGATATTGGTTTCCATGATTCACCGCCGTTGGCCTGTAAGCTGTTCTGTGATTTGACTGTTAAATATAATGTCCACTCTCCGACTCTGGATGCAAACAAATTGTTTGTCAAATGTTAAATTAAGTTTGCTAGAAGGTTATTCCACTGCTAGATTGAGAAAATAATGAACGGAATGGCATAACAAGGAACCGTTTGGCAATAATTTATTCCAAAACGTGAGGTCGATCATGGGCAATATATTTGACAAGCCAGTTATTGGTGTAGTGATGTGTAGGAACAGGCTTAAGGGTCACGAGACCCAGACTCTGCAAGAAAAGTACCTGAATGCAGTATTGAACGCCGGTGGATTACCGATAGCGATTCCCCATGCGCTTGCGGAACCCGAATTACTGAACGCGCTGTTACCGAAACTGGATGGTATCTTCCTGCCAGGAAGCCCAAGCAATGTGCAGCCGCACCTTTATGGTGAAAATGGCGATGAGTCTGACGCCGATCCCGGGCGTGATCTTCTGAGCATGGCGCTAATTACCGCCGGGCTCGAAAGGCGCATTCCCATTTTCGCCATCTGCCGGGGCTTACAGGAATTAGTTGTCGCCACTGGCGGGACTCTGTATCGTCGCCTGTGCGATCACTCACAGTTCCTGGAACATCGTGAAGATGCGGAACTCCCGGTGGAGCAGCAATATGCGCCATCTCATGAAGTCCAGGTTCAACAGGGAGGATTGCTATCTCAGCTAATACCAGGTTGCAGCACGTTTTGGGTTAACTCCTTGCATGGTCAGGGCGCAAAAACCCTTGGCCCGCAACTGCGCGTGGAAGCACGCTCGCAGGATGGATTAGTGGAAGCAGCCAGCGTTCACGACCATCCTTTCGCGCTTGGCGTGCAGTGGCACCCGGAATGGAACAGTAGCGAATATGCCCTGTCGCGTTTGTTACTTGAAGGTTTTATCACCGCTTGTCAGAACCACCTCGCTGAAAAACAGCGACTCTGACCACTACAGTTAAGGAAATGCAATTATGAGCGATGACGGCCTGGCGCCGGGTAAACGTTTGTCAGAGATCCGCCAGCAATTGGGTCTTTCACAGCGTCGTGCCGCCGAACTGTCTGGGTTAACGCATAGCGCCATCAGCACCATAGAGCAGGATAAAGTCAGTCCTGCCATCAGTACGCTGCAAAAGCTATTGAAAGTTTATGGGCTGTCGCTCTCCGAGTTCTTCGCGGAACCGGAAAAGCCTGACGAACCGCAGGTGGTTATCAATCAAGATGATTTGATTGAGATCGGGAGTCAGGGAGTATCCATGAAGCTGGTACACAACGGAAATCCGAATCGTACGCTGGCCATGATGTTTGAAACCTATCAGCCAGGTACGACAACCGGGGAGAGAATTAAACACCAGGGTGAAGAGATTGGGACAATACTAGAAGGTGAAGTGATACTGACCATCAACGGTCAAACGTATCATCTTGTTGCAGGACAAAGTTATGCCATTAACACCGGTATACCACATAGCTTCAGCAACACCTCGGCAGGGATCTGCCGCATCATCAGTGCCCACACTCCTACCACTTTCTAATAAGTAGCGGCCTGAGTTTCTCAGGCCTTCTTAAATAACGCGCATTAACAGGGTACATCCCTGGGGCATCGTGCAGCCTGATTTTGCCTGAAAAGATCAGCAACGAACTTTATCTTATTGATATAAAAGGAGTAGCTATGAACTTTCAGAATCTTAAATATTGGCGTGAAAAAGCCAGCCATTATTCGCCGGAGACCCGTTTATTTATTAACGGCGAATATTGCGCAGCCGCCGATAACGAAACCTTTATTACGCAGGATCCGGCAGGACAACGTCCGCTCGCCAAAGTCGCCCGCGGCAAAAAAGCGGATGTAGACCGCGCGGTCACCGCAGCCCGCACCGTGTTTGAACGCGGAGACTGGTCGCAAGCATCACCCGCAGAGCGCAAGGCAGTCCTGCACAAGTTCGCCGATTTAATGGAGCAGCATCACGAGGAGCTGGCGCTACTGGAAACGCTCGACACCGGTAAACCGATTCGCCATAGCCTGCGTGATGATATTCCAGGCGCGGCACGCGCCATCCGTTGGTACGCCGAAGCAATAGATAAAGTCTATGGCGAAGTGGCCACCACCTCGGTGAGCGATCTGGCGCTGATTGTGCGCGAGCCGGTGGGCGTCATTGCGGCCATCGTGCCGTGGAATTTTCCCCTGCTGCTGGCCTGCTGGAAACTTGGCCCGGCACTGGCTGCAGGCAACAGCGTGATCCTCAAACCTTCAGAAAAATCACCGCTGACCGCCATTCGCCTTGCTGCGTTGGCAAAAAAAGCCGGTTTGCCAGATGGCGTTCTCAGCGTGGTGAGCGGATATGGCCACGAAGCGGGCCAGGCGTTGTCGCAGCATCCGGATGTTGATGTGATCACCTTTACCGGCTCGACCCGCACCGGCAAGCAACTGCTCAAAGACGCTGGCGACAGCAATATGAAACGCGTCTGGCTGGAGGCCGGTGGTAAAAGTGCCAACATCGTTTTTGCCGACTGCCCGGATCTGCCGAAAGCCGCCGCCAATGCTGCAGCAGGCATCTTCTATAACCAGGGTCAGGTCTGTATCGCCGGTACGCGTCTGTTACTGGAAGAGAGTATTGCCGACGAGTTCATCGCCCTGCTGAAAGAGCAGGCGAAAAACTGGCAGCCGGGCAACCCGCTGGATCCGGAAACCACGATGGGCACGCTTATCGACAACGCGCATGCCGACACCGTGCACGGTTTTATTCGCGACGGTGAAGCGCAAGGCACGCTGGCGCTGGATGGTCGCAGCCACGTCCACCCAGCGGCTATCGGCCCGACTATTTTTGTCGATACAGCCCCGCAAGCCCACGTCAGCCGCGATGAGATCTTCGGCCCGGTGCTGGTCATCACCCGTTTTAGCAGTGAAGCCGAAGCCCTGGCGCTGGCCAACGACAGTGACTACGGCCTGGGGGCCGCGGTCTGGACCCGCGATCTGTCGCGCGCCCACCGCATGAGCCGTCGCCTGAAGGCCGGTTCGGTCTTCATTAATAACTACAACGACGGTGATATGACTGTGCCGTTCGGCGGTTATAAGCAAAGCGGCAACGGGCGCGATAAGTCCCTGCATGCGCTGGAAAAATTTAGCGAACTGAAAACCATTTGGATCTCCCTGGAGCCTTAATCATGACTGAACATACCAGCAGTTATTACGCCGCAAGCGCCAATCAGTACGAACCGTTTCCCACCCTTAGCGAGTCGGTTAGCTGTGATGTTTGCGTCGTGGGCGGTGGATATACCGGTCTCTCCTCCGCCCTGCACTTAGCGGAGATGGGTTACGACGTAGTGCTACTGGAATCCGCGCGTATCGGCTTTGGGGCCAGCGGACGTAACGGCGGTCAGTTGGTGAACTCCTACAGTCGCGATATCGACGTCATCGAGCGCACCTATGGCCCGGACGCCGCCAAAATGCTTGGCAGCATGATGTTTGAAGGCGGTAATATCATCCGCGAACGTATCAAGCGTTATCAGATCGAATGCGACTATCGCCCCGGCGGACTGTTTGTGGCGCTGAACCACAAGCAGATGGAAACGCTGGAGGAGCAGAAGTCGAACTGGGAACGCTATGGCAACACGCAGCTTGAACTGTTAGACAACAGCGAAATTCGTCGCGAAGTCAGCAGCGATCGTTATGTCGGCGCGCTGCTCGACCACAGCGGTGGTCATATTCATCCGCTGAACCTGGCGATTGGCGAAGCTAACGCCATTCGTCTGAACGGCGGGCGCGTCTTCGAACAGTCGCCGGTCACCCGTATCCAGCACACCAGCCCGGCGGTGGTCAGCACCGAAAAAGGTCAGGTTACGGCCCGCTTTGTGATCGTCGCGGGCAACGCCTACCTCGGCGACAAACTCGAGCCTGCGCTGGCAAAAAGCAGCATGCCATGCGGCACACAGGTGTTAACCACCGAACCGTTGTCTGCGGAGATGGCGCGCTCGCTGATTCCTAAAAACTACTGCGTGGAAGATTGTAACTATCTGCTGGATTACTACCGTCTGACCGGTGATAACCGCCTGCTGTACGGCGGCGGCGTGGTCTACGGCGCCCGCGATCCGGACGATATTGAACGTCTGGTAATGCCTAAACTGCTGAAAACCTTCCCGCAATTGCAGGGGGTAAAAATTGATTACCGCTGGACCGGTAATTTCCTGTTAACGCTATCTCGTATGCCGCAGTTTGGCCGTCTTGATACCAACATTTACTATATGCAGGGCTACAGCGGCCACGGCGTGACCTGTACCCACCTGGCAGGACGTCTGATTTCTGAACTGCTGCGCGGGGATGCCGAGCGCTTTGACGCTTTCGCCAAACTGCCGCACTACCCGTTCCCGGGGGGGCGCAGCCTGCGCATTCCGTTTACCGCCATGGGGGCGGCATATTACAGCTTACGCGATCGCCTTGGGGTTTAAGTTCTTCCGCAATAAACCCGACGCACAGGGCGGTCTCCCCTGTGCGTTTTTTTATTCCCGGACAGTGAAAAACAGGTAACGGGCACGAAAATATCGCAATAGGACATAACCCTACACTTTGCATTGTTTCTCCCCGCTGATCGGATAGGCTTTTTTAGATTATCGCTGGCGACGTGGCCAGAACTCAACGGGGGAAGAAACGCGTGTTATGAATACGAATAACGAGGAGACCTTTTATCAGGCGATGCGCCGCAAAGGGGTGAGTCGACGCAGTTTTCTCAAATATTGCAGCCTCGCAGCAACATCGCTTGGGCTGGGAGCCGCAATGACGCCCAGAATAGCCTGGGCGCTGGAAAACAAACCTCGGATCCCGGTCGTCTGGATCCACGGGCTGGAATGCACCTGTTGCACTGAATCATTTATCCGCTCCTCTCACCCACTCGCCAAAGACGTCATCCTCTCCCTGATTTCTCTTGATTACGACGACACCCTGATGGCCGCCGCCGGAACGCAGGCCGAAGAGGTATTTGAAGACATTCTGAGCCGCTACCACGGCCGATACATTCTGGCCGTCGAGGGCAATCCTCCGCTGGGTGAACAAGGAATGTTCTGCATCAGCGGCGGGCGACCGTTTATTGAAAAGCTAAAAAGAGCCGCGGCAGGCGCCAGCGCGATTATTGCCTGGGGAACCTGTGCCTCCTGGGGCTGCGTGCAGGCTGCCCGGCCTAATCCAACCCAGGCAACGCCGATCGATAAGGTGATCACCGATAAGCCAATCGTGAAAGTGCCCGGCTGCCCGCCGATTCCGGATGTCATGAGCGCCATCATTACCTATATGGTGACGTTTGATCGTCTGCCTGAACTCGATCGTCTGGGGCGTCCGCTGATGTTCTATGGTCAGCGTATTCACGACAAATGCTACCGCCGCGCCCACTTTGACGCCGGGGAGTTCGTTGAGAGTTGGGACGATGACGCAGCCCGAAAAGGCTATTGTCTGTACAAAATGGGCTGCAAAGGGCCTACCACTTATAACGCCTGCTCCACCACCCGCTGGAATGGCGGCGTTTCTTTCCCCATCCAGTCCGGTCATGGGTGTCTGGGATGTTCAGAGAACGGCTTCTGGGATCGCGGTTCGTTCTACAGCCGCGTGGTCGATATCCCGCAGATGGGGACGCATTCAACCGCCGATACCGTGGGCCTCACCGCGCTAGGCGTGGTGGCCGCCAGCGTCGGTGTCCACGCAGTCGCCAGCGCCGTCAATCAACATAACCGCCACAAACAGCAATTAGCCGACGCCGGACAACAGTCGCCAGACAATGAGGATAAACAGGCATGAGCAATTCGTATCAAACCCAGGGATATACGGTCAATAATGCCGGCCGGCGCCTGGTTGTCGACCCCATTACGCGCATTGAAGGCCATATGCGTTGTGAGGTGAACATTGATGAGCAGAACATCATCACCAACGCGGTTTCCTGCGGCACCATGTTCCGTGGACTGGAAATTATTCTGCAAGGGCGCGACCCGCGCGATGCCTGGGCATTTGTCGAACGAATTTGCGGGGTGTGCACTGGCGTACATGCGCTCGCATCGGTCTATGCCATTGAAGATGCCATTGGCATCAAGGTGCCCGATAACGCCAACATCATTCGCAATATTATGCTGGCGACGCTATGGTGCCACGACCACCTGGTCCACTTTTACCAGCTAGCCGGAATGGACTGGATTGACGTTCTGAATGCCCTGAAAGCCGACCCGCGCGCAACATCACAGTTGGCACAAAGCCTTTCAGCCTGGCCGATGTCCTCCCCGGGCTACTTCTTTGACGTACAAAACCGCCTGAAGAAATTTGTCGACGGCGGTCAGTTGGGGATTTTCCGCAACGGTTATTGGGGACATCCGCAGTACAAACTGTCGCCAGAGGCTAACCTGATGGGCTTTGCCCATTATCTGGAAGCGCTCGATTTTCAGCGCGAGATTATCAAAATCCATACGGTGTTTGGCGGCAAGAATCCGCATCCTAACTGGATTGTCGGCGGCATGCCATGCGCTATCAATATCGATCAGAGCGGCGCGGTTGGTGCGGTCGATATGGAACGCCTTAACCTGGTACAGTCGATCATCACCCGCACCGCCGACTTCATCAACAACGTCATGGTTCCTGACGCGCTGGCTATCGGCCAGTTCAACAAACCCTGGAGCCAGATTGGCACCGGGCTGTCTGATAAGTGCGTCTTAAGCTACGGCGCGTTCCCAGATATTGCCAACGACTTCAGCGCGAAGAGCCTGTTGATGCCTGGCGGCGCGGTCATTAACGGTGATTTTAACAACGTCATGCCGGTGGATCTGGCCGATCAGCAGCAAATTCAGGAGTTTGTCGATCATGCCTGGTACCGTTATCCGGACGATCAATTAGGTCGTCACCCGTTCGAGGGGATTACTGAACCCTGGTACAACCCCGGCGATGTCAAAGGCAGCGATACCGATATCCAGCAGCTCAACGAACAGGAACGCTACTCGTGGATTAAAGCCCCGCGCTGGCGCGGACACGCCATGGAAGTTGGACCGTTGGCGCGTACGCTGATTGCCTATCACAAAGGGGATGCCGCCACGATTGAATCCGTCGATCGCATGATGTCCGCACTCAAACTGCCGCTGTCGGGTATGCAGTCGACGCTGGGGCGTATTTTGTGCCGCGCGCACGAGGCGCAGTGGGCCGTGAGCAAGCTGCAATATTTCTTCGACAAGCTGATGACCAACCTGAAAAACGGCAATCTGGCTACGGCGAATACCGAAAAATGGGAGCCTGCAAGCTGGCCGCAGCAGTGCCGTGGGATCGGTTTTACCGAGGCGCCGCGCGGAGCACTCGGTCACTGGGCGTCGATTCGCGACCAGAAGATCGACGTGTATCAGTGCGTAGTGCCGACCACCTGGAATGCCAGCCCGCGCGATCCGAAGGGGCAAATTGGCGCCTACGAGGCGGCGTTGATGGGCACCCAAATGGCGATACCGGATCAACCGCTGGAGATCCTGCGCACCTTGCACAGCTTCGACCCCTGCCTGGCATGTTCAACCCACGTCCTCGGCGACGACGGCAGCGAACTTATCGCAGTCCAGGTTCGCTAAGCGTTAAGGAACGGAACGATGACTGGAAAGATATCCCCACGCGTCGGGGAGGCGCGTGATACCGCCGTCAGCCACTATGTGTTTGAAGCACCCGTACGCTTGTGGCACTGGCTGACAGTGGGCTGCATGTTGGTTTTGATGGTAACCGGATACTTCATTGGCCGACCACTGCCGTCGGTCAACGGCGAGGCCACTTACCTGTTCTACATGGGCGACATCCGGTTAGTGCATTTCGCCGCAGCCATGGTGTTTACGGTGATACTGCTGGGTCGCATTTACTGGGCCTTCGTCGGCAATCGCTATTCACGCGAGCTGTTTATCGTGCCTGTCTGGCGTCGCAGTTGGTGGCAGGGTGCCTTTTCGGTGGTGCGCTGGTATCTGTTTCTGGAAAAAAAACCGGGAGAGGATATCGGCCATAACCCCGTCGCGCAGGCGGCGATGTTCGGTTATTTCCTGCTCTCAGTTTTTATGATCCTCACCGGTTTTGCCTTATACAGCGAGCATAGCCAGTACGCCATTTTTACCCCCTTCCGCTATGTGACGGAGTTTTTCTACTGGACCGGCGGTAACTCTCTCGATATTCACAGCTGGCATCGGTTGGGGATGTGGTTCATCGCCGCCTTCATCATCGGTCATGTGTATATGGCTATCCGCGAGGACATCATGTCTGACGATACCGTCATCTCAACCATGATCAACGGCTATCGTAGCCACAAATTTGCCAAACGCCAGCACGATAAGGAGGCGTCATGAGCGAACCTAACGTCATCGTGATGGGCTTAGGCAACCTGCTGTGGGCAGATGAAGGATTTGGCATTCGCGTTGCCGAACGCCTGTACGCCCACTATCACTGGCCGGAATGGGTAGAGATTGTCGACGGCGGCACGCAAGGGCTGAATCTGCTGGGCTACGTTGAGCAGGCCAGCCATTTGTTGCTGCTGGACGCTATCGACTACGGACTCACGCCAGGCACTTTGCAATCCTACGCCGGTGAACAAGTCCCCAGTTACCTCAGCGCCAAAAAAATGAGTCTGCATCAGAACAGCTTCTCCGAAGTGCTTGCTCTGGCGGAGATTCGCGGTCATCTGCCCGCCCACATCGCCCTCGTAGGACTACAGCCGGTGCAGCTGGACGACTATGGCGGCAGCCTGACCGACATCGCGCGCGCTCAGCTCCCGGCGGCAGAACAAGCCGCGCTAAGGCAACTGGCCGCGTGGGGCATCGCGCCACAGACAATCGATGAAACGCGTTGCCTGAACTATGAATGCCTGTCGCTGGAAAACTATGAAGGCGTGCGTATTCGCCAGTATCGTGTAACGCTGGAGAGATAAGCAACATGTTGAATGACAAACCATTTTCTGCGCTATGGCAACGCATGCTGGCGCGCGGCTGGCAACCGCTGACCGCATCTGAACTGGATGACTGGGTAACGCGTGTGCGTGATGGCGTGGTGCTGCTCAGTAGCGATCCCCGCCGCACGCCGGAAGTCAGCGATAACCCGGTAATGATTGCCGAGTTGCTCCGCGAGTTTCCCCAGTTTGACTGGCAAATCGCTATGGCGAATATCGAGCACAGCGAGGCTATCGGCGATCGTTTTGGCGTATTCCGCTTCCCGGCCACGCTGGTATTTATCCACGGCGAGCTGCGCGGCATTCTCAGCGGCATCCACCCGTGGGCCGACCTGCTCAACCTGATGCGCCCCCTCGTTGAAGAACACATCCCCCGGAGCCTGCAAGATGAGTGATACCTTTTTTCATCTGCTGGGGCCGGGAACCCAGCCGGGCGATGACAGCTTCAGCATGAATCCTCTGCCCCTCACCTGCCAGGTCAACAGCAGCCCCAGCATGGCGAGGCTGGAAAACTGCCCGCACAGCCCGGCGGTGATGGCATTGTTAGCCGACGTGCGCCACCAGCTTAGCCAGAAAATCCCCGTAAAACAGGACGTGCTGGGATGGGATTTATCCACGCTCAACGCAGACGACCTCACGTTTTTGAATACGCTGCTCGGCGAAGGCGAAGTTTCCGTGCGTATCCAGCAGGCTGACGGCAGGGCGAGTGAGATTCAGGAGTCTATTTTCTGCGGAATCTGGCGGGTGCGTTGCCAGAATGACTTGGGTCAATGGGAGGAGCATCTGGAGGCAGGCAGTGCGCCACGGGCGCTTTGGCAGGCAGCAACAATCACGACGCTGCCAGACGATAGCCTGTTGCCTCCGCCCGTCGATGGGTTGATGAATGGCCTGACGCTGGCTCAGGAACTGCTAGCGCACGTTCGCGATCCGGCCACGCAACCTCATAGCATTAACCTCACCCAACTCCCGGTTAGCGATGCGGATCGCCAGTTCCTCTCCCGCCTGTGTGGCGAAGGGCGCATTCAGATCCGCACCATCGGCTACGGCGAGAGCCAAATCGACGCCACGGCGCTGCGCCATGTCTGGCATGTGCGCTGTCTGGATACCCTGAAAGGGCTTCTGCTCGAGAGTTATGAGATCTGTCCATTACCGGAACTGGTACTGGCTGCTCCAGAGGATCTGCTCGACTCGCTCCAGCGCCTGGATGAAGTCTGTAGCTGGCTGGCATCCGGCCCGCCGGCCTGATCCCCTTCTCCCGACCCGCATACTTTTCTGCTGCGGGTCTGGCGTTTTCTTCCTTATCTATTCACTCTCTAATGCCTGATGGAGTTCGCATGTGGGACGTCATTGACTTATCGCGCTGGCAGTTTGCGCTGACCGCGCTGTACCATTTTCTGTTTGTTCCCCTGACGCTGGGGCTGATTTTTTTGCTGGCCATCATGGAAACCCTGTTCGTGGTGACGGGCAAAACAGTCTACCGTGACATGACGCGTTTCTGGGGAAAGTTATTCGGTATTAACTTTGCGCTCGGTGTGGCGACCGGCCTGACCATGGAGTTTCAGTTCGGGACTAACTGGTCGCTCTATTCCAACTATGTGGGCGATATTTTCGGTGCCCCGCTGGCGATGGAAGCCTTGATGGCTTTCTTTCTTGAATCCACATTCGTGGGGCTGTTCTTCTTCGGCTGGCAGCGCTTAAACAAGTACCAGCATTTACTGGTGACCTGGCTGGTAGCGTTTGGCTCCAACATCTCGGCCCTGTGGATCCTCAACGCCAACGGCTGGATGCAATATCCAACAGGCGCTCACTTTAATATTGATACCCTGCGCATGGAGATGAGCAGCTTTAGCGAGCTGGTTTTTAACCCCATCAGCCAGGTGAAATTTGTGCATACCGTGATGTCCGGTTATGTCACAGGCGCCATGTTTGTGATGTCCATCAGCGCCTGGTATCTGCTGCGTGGTCGCGCTCGCGAGTTCGCCCTGCGCTCCTTCGCGGTAGGTTCCGTCTTTGGCACACTGGCTATCCTCGGCACTCTGCAACTGGGAGATAGCTCAGCCTATGAGGTCGCCCAACGCCAGCCGGTAAAACTGGCGGCAATGGAAGGGGAATGGCAAACCGAACCGGCACCTGCGCCCTTTCATGTGATAGCCTGGCCGCAGCAGGAGCAAGAGCGTAACGCCTTTTCCGTGAAGATACCGGCCCTGCTGGGTATCCTGGCGACTCACTCTTTAGATACGCCAGTTCCGGGGCTGAAGAACCTGATGGCAGACGCGCTACTCCGCCTGCAGCGGGGCCGGGAAGCATGGTTGCTGATGCAGGAAATCGCCAAAGGTAACCGCACGCCTCAGCTACTGCACGCTTTTCACGCCGTGGAAAAAGATCTGGGTTACGGCATCCTGTTGGCCAACTACGCCCCTGACATGAACCATGTCACGCCAGCGCAATATCAGGCCGCACAACGCGGCGCTATTCCGCAAGTCGCCCCCGTGTTCTGGAGCTTTCGCATCATGATTGGGTGCGGTTCCCTTTTGCTGCTGGTGATGGCGATTGCGCTGATACAGACCTTACGCTGGCGTATCGACCAGCATCGCTGGGTACTGCACATAACGCTGTGGAGCCTGCCGCTACCGTGGATTGCCATTGAAGCAGGCTGGTTTATGACGGAGTTTGGCCGTCAGCCGTGGGCGATTCAGGATATTTTGCCGACCTGGTACGCCCACTCTGCGCTGAGCGCGGGCCAACTGGCCTTCTCCATGGGGCTAATCCTCACGCTTTACACCCTGTTTTTAATTGCCGAAGTCTACCTGATGCAAAAATACGCGCGTCTTGGTCCAGATGCGATGCAACGTCAACAACCGGCACAACCACAGGAATAAAGGAGAGCATCATGTTGGATTATGAAACGTTGCGGCTCATTTGGTGGCTGCTGATTGGCATTATTCTGGTGGCCTTTATGGTCACTGACGGGTTTGATATGGGGGTCGGCTGCCTGTTACCGCTGATCGCGCGCAACGATGATGAACGTCGGGTGTTAATCAATAGCGTAGGGGCGCACTGGGAAGGTAACCAGGTGTGGCTCATTCTGGCGGGCGGCGCATTATTCGCAGCCTGGCCGCGCGTCTATGCTGCCGCATTTTCGGGGTTTTATGTGGCGATGATTCTGGTGCTGTGCGCCCTTTTCTTTCGTCCATTGGCCTTTGATTATCGCGGTAAAATAGCGAATGCACGCTGGCGCGCCATGTGGGACACCGGGTTGGTTATCGGCAGCCTGGTGCCACCGGTTATCTTCGGCGTCGCCTTCGGCAATCTGTTCCTGGGGGTGCCTTTTGTGTTCACACCACAATTACATGTGCAATATCTGGGCACTTTCTGGGAATTGCTCTCTCCTTTTGCCCTACTGTGCGGCGCATTAAGCCTGATGTTGGTCATTATGCAGGGGGGCGTGTGGCTCCAGTTGAAAACCGACGGCCTTCTTCACCTGCGCGCGCTGTCTGCCACCCGCCGCAGCGCGATGTTAGTGGTGCTCTGCTTCCTGTTAGCCGGGTACTGGCTGTGGACGGGGATCGACGGCTATGTGCTGCTTAGCCAGGATCCTAATGGTCCGTCCAACCCGCTATTAAAGGCAGTAACGACCGCACCGGGCGCGTGGATGGCGCACTTTGAAAATTCACCACTATTGTTGGTTATTCCGCTGTTGGGCATGATTTTTCCAATGCTCGCGATCTATGCCTGCGGGCAACGTCGGGCCGTGTGGGGATTTCTGTTTGCTTCATTGACCCAGACCTGTGTGATCTTCACCGCTGGAATCACCCTGTTTCCATTTGTGATGCCATCCAGCGCGTATCCACTCTCTAGCCTGACGGTGTGGGACAGTACCTCCAGCCAGATGACGCTCAATATCATGCTGGTTATCGTGTTGATTTTCCTACCGATAGTTCTGCTTTATACCTTGTGGAGTTATTACAAGATGCTGGGACGAATCAACGTAGAAACCATCCGCCGCCACAACCACGAACTTTATTAGGGAGGACTGTACGATGTGGTATCTGTTTTGGTTTGTCGGCATTCTGCTGATGTGCACGCTCTCCACGCTGGCGCTGGTCTGGCTTGAGTCACGGCAGAAATAGCCCTGCGCGTGCGTTACGCTTCCTGGCTCCCTTGTTTATTCGGGGAGTCTTTATTCGTTCACACAAAAGCAGCATGGCTGTACCCAAACCCTGGTTAGCACCAAGCTTTTCTATAAACCGCAGAGCGGTGCTGCAATGGACGTGTTCGAAGAGCGGAAAGGAAATGAGAAGCTATAGAGTGCTAAACCAGTGCGCGAGACAAAAGTAAGGGGATTTATTGAAGATGTGTAGTTGTAACTGATTGATTGAATGGTGCCGATAATAGGAGTCGAACCTACGACCTTCGCATTACGAATGCGCTGCTCTACCAACTGAGCTATATCGGCCCTGAAAAGGACATGTCCACGAATGTGAGCACGGGGTAGAAGGTTAAAACTAACCGGGCGATGCGTCAATGGCCTTGCGAATCAAACGCCTATTTTTGCATCATCCGGTTTCAATTACGCACGAATCGTGTCGTTACAGGCATGCTTATACGCGGTCGGGTATTACTATAACCAGCGGCGAACGTGTTGTTCATAGCGCTCCCACTCCAGCCCGAAATGTTTTCGCAGTTGTTCCTCTTCAAAATCAATATGTAATCTGGCAACCGCCAGCATAAACACCGGTACAGCCAGTACTCCAGTCAGGCTACCGATGCAAAGAGCAAAGGCCAACTGGAGTCCACTCATACCAAGGTAGATCGGGTTGCGGCTCCAGGCGTAACATCCGTCGGTAACAAGCGTGGTCGATTTATGTGCATGCAGCGGATTCAGGGTCGTACGTTTCATCCGCATCTGCCACGCGGTGTGCAATATCACCAACAGACTGACGCCGGCCAGCAATGCGCTTATCACGATATTCACCCCGCCGAATGTGAAACGCGGACTCGCCGTCAGCACATCCGCAACGAGAAAAAGTACTAAGATAAGAGGCGGCGGAAACCAGACTCTTAATTTTGTCAGGAAATGACGCATGGCCAGGAACTCACCTTGGAATCGGTTTAATTAACGCTGATACCGCTATAAATACCCCGTATTAGATACATAAACAAACGATGCCTCACTCACAACAGGCTATCGCCTTCACCAGACAGGCGGGAGTTATCGTACTCACCTCGACAAAAATACCTGCATCAGAGGCATCCGCCCCTGATGTTCCCGAAAGGCTTTACGTTGAGAAAGTAGAATCCGACGCTGATTCAAAAAAATCTAAAGACTGCTTGTAGTAACGCATAAAATCATCAAACGTCACTGGCGGTAAAAATTGATAACCCTGCAGGTAATCAACATTATTTTTCCCCAACCATTGCTGCTGATAGCCATATTCAACGCCTTCCGCCACCATGCGTAACCCCAGGAGTTCGGAAAGGTGAATGATTGACTCGAGCATAGGGATATGTTGCTCAACTTCTTTAATAGCTTTGATAAACGTTTTATCAATTTTTATAACATCCAGGTCTAACTCATTGAGATAGCAAAGGTTAGCGTATCCCGTCCCAAAATCATCTAAAGCAAACAGAACCCCTCTGTTTCGCAACGATCGTATCAGCTCTTTGATTGCAGGAGTAATAGTGAGAGTCTGGTTTTCAGTTATTTCAATCATCAATTTTATCGGTAGCCTTTGCGTTATTTCCATAAAATTAAGACACTCCCAATAAAAGACGGGGTTACTTAAACCTGATGGGCTCACATTAAAGGAGACGAATAAAGTTTTATTGAAATCCTCGCTTCCGTTGACCAGATTACGCGCGACGGTGTTCATTAAATAGCTCGTTAACTCATTCATTAAGCCACTTTTTTCAGCCAGCGGTATAAACTCACGCTGAGAAATAGCATAATTATCCCCCTGTGGCCAACGAGCCAAAACCTCAACACCACAGACATCTTCGTTGATATTTACGATGGGTTGAAAATAAGGAATGATCTCTTCATTCCTTATTGCCATACTCAGTCGACTAGAATCTGAGACATCATATGCTTCGCCGTATATTACATTCTTACCAGAATAACCGTTCGTCGAGGAACCTTCATGCAATAGATTATTCCTGGTTAAAAAAATGATAGTTTCATTAAAATGAGAAAATCCCAGACGAGCGGTAATTCGTTCCCGATATCGATACACTGACTTAATTGTTATCGAGTTAGCAATACAAAAATCGTGCAATTTTTCCTTTGTGAAAGATGCATACAGCATTTCCTCTTCAAACTCAGTCAAATGAAACGTAAACATCGTTGAACCTTTAGTGACTTCCGCAACCTCATTGGGTGCCATTAGATTGGCTCTCAACTGAGAAATCAGTTGATCCGATAATTCCCGTCCATTAATGAATGCATACTCCTCGTACCCCCGATTAACAGAACGGGTTTCATTCATCCGAAGAACAATACAGTTTATATTGATAAACTGCGTGCTATTTCTCTGAAACCACTTCCTGACCAGGAATAAAGGTAACCGGTTATCGATCACCAGTAAACAGGATGGGTACCGTGGAATAATTGACTGTGAACCAGAAATAAATGTCCGCGCATCGACTAACACCAGATTTGGCAACCACGCTTTTATCCCTGAGAAAAGAAAAATATCATAACTGAGCAGAAAAACCTTTTTCGTATTCATAGTTACCACCAACTTAAATTTATGGCATAGCAGGTCCCTCGTTTTATACACGAGAGAATATACAACACCTTTAGCCTCCAACAATTACAATGCGGTTCGCGAATTAACTTTATCCGTAAGTCATATCACGTAGTTTCAGAATTTATAATCACGATTATCCATATGAGTATTACCATTAAATGTTAAGGCCATTTTAAATATTGAAAAAGGAAAACTCCTAATTCTTCACCAGTACAAATCCTTTTACTTATTTTCACTGCAAGACAAAACAAAAAACCACAAACACTAGCAACGACAAAATATAAAGCCACTAAAACCATAAGAATAACACATTATAGCTACTCATGCTGCCCGACAAACCATTAGCGTACGTCGCAGATCTCTGATCGCATAGACATTTTCGGTGATATGGATGACCTTATAATAGAAAATATCCTGTCGCGACATGAGTTGTTCGGTAACTTCATCAGGAACATTGTCATTTTTATTTTTAACAATAGCTACACGACGAGTCTGTAGGTAACCATCACGATCTTTACCAATAAAATTCAGGACAACATTACGATCTACAGCATAATATTTACCCTGAATATTGAGACTTCCTACCTGAGATACCCGCCCTTCGGTAGCAGAAGAAATACGAAAAACCAGCAGAACTTCACCTTCAATTTTTACACCCTGAGTTTGCGCCTCCAGATGCAGGTAATTTTTGGCTGAGCAGGTCAGCGTCTCAGGTTCTTGATGGCGATATAAAAAATATGCTGTTATCGCTGCAAGAAAGATTGCCCCACTAATAAACAAAATCTTCACATTCACGGGCAACCCCTCCTTTCTCTAAGGTACAAATCCCCAGGAAATTCTCTCTAAGATCATTGTCGGCTGATAAATTATTATCATCATAAAAAACAATTGTTTTCTTGCCATCATGACAAGCCGCATTTACTTTTCGCCACATATCAGAAGATAAAAATGCTTTCGTTTTACCAGCATTATTGTCATCGGCAGTATAAAGTTCACAATCACCTATTGCCCTGATATAAATGAAATTTTTGGAGCTTGAATTAAGAGCTAAAAATATAAAAATAGCGCTACCAAGAAATGCAAATAATAAAATGAACAGAATAATATTTTTACGTTTTGGTCTTACGGATGAGTTTACCGTCTCAGTTACCGAACGCACGGGTTCATCTACACAGGAAGATGAAGATTCATCGCTGATCGAAGCATGGAACAAAAATCCCTGCCGGGGCAGGGTTTCAATGGGATTACCCGCCCCCAGCTCACTAAATGCTTTTCGCAAAATACTGATACTTTTATTAAGGCTATGACCCGATGGGGCCATGCCATGCTTTTTCCACACTTCTTCAATGATAAACTCGCGGTGGACTTGTTGATTTTTATGGGCAATGAATAGCTCAAGTAGTCTCGCGGTAGACGCCGAAAGAATTATTGTCGTATCGCGATGTTTCAGGCTTTTTCTGGTGGAATCATACTCAACCTGATCATTAATTATACTTTTCATACTACCTGACTCTTAAATACCGTGACGTTGAGTACAAATGACCAAAGTTTCATCTGTGCCGAGCTGATTACTGCATTGTATAAAGACAGTTACAGTATAGGTTCGATATCTAACCATGACATATCGGATCAGACTTAATGCTTACTATTGATTGAGTTTGAAGCACCCCTGACCTACTGGTATGTATTTCTGCAATGCAACGATAAATTTTCGGTTTTTTGATTTCAATTCGCTACTACGCCAGGTTTCACCCGGCAACACATAACGCATGGTGGCGTCATCATCGGTGGAGTTGCACCCCAGGTGTACGATGATTTTAAAAAAAGTATTCCCGGTGTTTTTCAGTGTTCCGTTTGCCTCATCAATGGTGTAGGCCAGATTCATTTTTCTCGGGCGAACAACCAATATGGTGTCCATAGCAATCACCGGGAGAGCCTGCCCACCTTTCCCTTGATTACGCTCGGTAAACAGCGTTATCGGCATTTCACGAAACAGAATTCGGTAATAGCGTTCTTTATCATCCTGCGGTCCACGGTAGAAAATCTTAAAAAACTCACTCGCCTGCGGAGCCAGTGAAAAATTCAGCGGCGTAAACAGAAGTTCGCCTTCAGCAATGGCACTTCTGTTTTCTCCTCCCGGTCCCGGCTTATCAATTTTTACTGCGCCAATACTGTACAAATTCTGTTTCTGGCTATCGTTATAGATCCGTTTGCTGATAAATGATTTATCCGATGGCATCTCATAAATGGTCGACTCCAGGTAGACAGCCTGTGCGGAGAATACAGTCAGCCCGGAAAGTAATATAAATACCCATCTAAGCACCAAACGGCAGCGGTTCATGGCGTCACTCCCACCCAATTCGCCGTGACTTTTATCTCTCCACTGGCACTGACGACACCTTCCCAATCTGTACCGGAAACAGTTAACATCGACCGTGAATCATTCATTGGGAAAAGCAATTTCAAATCAGTAGCATAGTAGCTTCCATCATCATTGTTATTTGCGTCCCAGGGCGTCTGTTGCCACTGCGCATCGCTCATATTGATTGCTGCTTCACTACAGCTATTTCGTTTCTGTACCACGCCCCCCGACTGACTGTTGTACTGCAGAAAGGCGGGGATTGGGACTGACAGCCCGCCTTGAGGGGAGGTAAACAGACAGTAAGGCACACTGTTTATCGTCGTACTTTCCCCGATAACTTGCGCTGTAATGCTATCAGCCTGACGAGGACCGGAGACTGTCACGGTGTAATCCATTTCTATAGGAGCGGCGTCGCCAATCGTGCCACTGCCGCTCGCAGAAGCGGTGTTGTCTGAAGAGACGATACTGATCCCATACTCCTTCGGCACAATATTGAGCTGTAGCGAAGGCGTAAACTGGTAGTACCCTGACTCTGGTGTTAAGCCATTATAAAAACCGAAGGTAAACGGTTGACTGTTAGTAATGCTGATTCCTGAATCGACGAGATTTTTCAGGAATGCTTTTGACAGAAAAATATATATGTACTCTCCAGAGGTCGTGAAAACGTTGTAATAAGCAGTTGAAGTACCATAGTTATACCAGTTTGAACCATTCCCGGAGTATCTCACGGTGGCCGGTCCAGGCGTAAAACCAAGCATCGCCGTGTCGACATAAGCGCGAAACGTCAGGGAGGCGGTCAGATTGGCGGTTTGTTGCAGGTTATAATTCACCATTTTGCAAATCACGCCGTCAGCGCCGCCCACCACGCCAAGCTCACAATAACCAGAGTCTTTGGTGATGCTCGGCGTACCATCGCTGGCAACCCAAAGTTCCTGAAATGCATTAGTCGATACCAGTGACAGATGACCGCGTTTGGTTAACGTATAATTGACGTAATTCCATAATCCTGTTGATTGATCTTTGCAGCGTTGCCCGGAAGAATAATCATAATTCACGGAAGTATAACAACGGTTGAACACATAGGTTTCGCTGCTACCAGTAGGCACATTGCGAAAGTACTCATAGGCAGTATCCGTCAGGGAAGCGAATCCGTAGGCGCCACCAATAACGCCAGCGACAGATCCTACCTGCGCATGATAAAAACCGTTATTGTCAGTGCCTTGCCCGGCGATAAACCCAGTTGATGGACACTGGCTGCCGCTATAACAACGGATCCCCCGAAAAGGGCCGTTAATCGGGGAATTATCAATCCACATGTCCTGATAATAATTTCCTGGCGCAGTCCAGCCGACAAAACCTAAATACCCGAGACTCACCTGAGAAGTACCGTATTTTATCCACGTGTTTGACCCGCTGAAACGCGGATCGAGTGCCGAGGGGGTAATAAAGTATTCACTATCAATGGCATTTTCAATAAACAAATAGTTATTACTGACTGAGCCGGAAGATATTGCATTCAAAGCCAACGCAGGCGCAAAACTCCCCACGGCACAGATTACAGTAGCTACTTTAATTAATACTTTCATTTTATTACCTCTGCGCCATCGTGGTTTGCGTGGCACATTTCACATCACCAACCCACGCTGCGCCGCGTGCTTTTTCCAAATCGAGATCGGCTTCGCATAGGCTGCCATTGGCTGAAATTAACGTGATGACCGGATACTTCTTATCGATATCGATAGCAAACTCCCCTTTTTCATCCGTACGCGTTTTACCGATGTGATTATGAATATCGGTGTTTGCAGCCAACTGCCCATCGGGATAACGAATGCGCCCGAATACGGTGACCATACTTTTCACTTCAGGGTTGATAACACCCACGTTACCCGGATATAGCGTCAGTTCCTGTTTGCGCCCTGAAACAATATCAAAGCTGTCTTCAGAGTTTTTATCATTGAGGATCTCCAGCTTGTACTGAGCATAAGGCGGCAGTGCAATGAAATTTGATTTACCGCTGAGAAGATAATTTCGGTTATTAATCTTCGCAGCCAGTTTCCCTTCGCCGGTCAAATCGGTTTTCACAATAATGCCTGACCTTTGCCTCTCTTTACTCAGACCGAAATCTTTTCCTGCCCACGCCAGGGAACCTTGAGAAGAGAAGTTCATATTGGTGGAGTTGTCCGCGGAACGTGTTACCGATACGGTGCCAGCGTTATATTTCGTGTCATAACTCAGATTGCCGTTTACCGAATAATTATTGTCGTAATACTGCTCGCCACTCAGGCGTGTCGAAGCCGACAATCCGACCGATTTAATGGGGCCTTCAGCATACTGCTTGCGCGCGCTGAGATTACCCTGAGTGCTGCCATAGCGATCCCGGGAGACACCCATGCTCAACCAGGACGCCAACGGCAACGATAAATCCAGGCTGACATAACGTTCCTGTCGCCCATCGTCATTCCGGTTATTGTAGTAATAACGCTGAATACCTGCGCGCAGCCCAACCGTGGCATACCTGCCTGAATAAAGGGTCGTGCTGTAGTCCAGGTTACGGTATTTATTTCCCGAGTAGCGATTCTCCGTCTGACTCACGGTAAGCGAGCCGCCATGAGGAATAAACTTCCCGAGGTTAAGAGTGCCACCAATGGAATAATTGTCACGCTCCTGCATGGGCAGACGGTTGCCAATTTTACTGTCTTCACGAGATGCCCAAAGGGAACCATATCCCTCGGGGATATTGAGATTGATATTACTGATGTTTCGCCATGACGAATCATTCGCTACCAGCGTCTGATTGCCAATGCTTACGTATTCATTCACATTGAGCGTGACATCCGTTTCATTAACCGCATTGTTGCCAAAACCGTAGAGCGTAGATTTCAGGCCCAGCCCCGACAATATCGCCAGCGTCACCGATGCGGCACCGCCGGCAATCCAGGTCTGCTCATTGCCTAAATCCTGATAGTGGTTTCGCTTATAACTCACACGGTCATAATCCAGTGAGCCACCAAACAGTTGCCATGAGAACTGATCAATTCCGGCTGCCTGCTGGCGGGCAAAGATTTTATTGACCCGACTAATTCGACTATTAATTGTCCGGCCATTGACCACGATATCTACCGTGACGTCATAAACACCATACGGGAAACGACTGGTATCAATTTCATAGCTGCCCATATTAAAGTTCTGTACGCTGAGCAAACGCCCGTCACGAATTACATGAACCTCGCCAGCAGCTGGCAGAAATACGGTAATTGGCGTAAGCGAAAGCGAGGTATTCTCAACAACCGTACTTCCTTTGTTTCCGTAGCTTACGCCGTAAATTTTCCCACCATTCAGCGCATTCAGGCTGGCAATAGACTGGACATTCCAGGTGTCGAGCATCCCGAGCGCCAGTCGATATCCGTCATAATCACGCTCATACATCGCGCGATAGAGTTTACTGGTGCTGTTGCTGTCGCCTATGCCGTAAAACGAACCGTTAATGTTGACATGGTGTTCACGCAGCGATGTTGTATTGTCCATCGTCAGATAGCTGCGGGTACTGCTGCCGTTATGATAATCGTTGTAGTAGGTGCCAAAGTTATAGTTCAGGACGTTAGAGAGAGTCTCCACGCTGGAAGGTCCAAGCAGGCTGCTGCGTGCGACAATCGCTTCAGTTAACGCATCTTTGCTGACAATCATCTCCAGGTGAAATGAAGAGACGTTGAGTTGCAGGCGTGCATCATCCGATAGCTCGATATTGGTGTTATCGTGAAACTTCACATCACGAATTTTTTCCACCAACGCGCGGGTTTTTCCAGATAACACGGCATTATTGGGCAATTCAGCAAGAGTCAGGGCTTTAACTGTAATATTGCCATCAACAAGGGAAATCACCGCATCGGCAACTTTTTGCTGACTTTTCTCGTCAGTCTCGTTGTAACGAATATATACCGGCACCGTCATTCCCTGCTCCAGTGAACGGGCGAAAGCGCTGGGAATAACGTAATTACCCACTTTTACTGGGGCTGCATGTGAAAATCCTGGTGTCAGCGCAAGAAAAAGACAAATGCTACCGCCGACAATATTTGTTGTTGTCATATGCATCCTTACATTCCGGTAATTTTATTTATCCCGTACAGATGGCTGCTATTGACCATCACTTCACTGTAATAAACTGCTTACCGTGCCAGATACCGATGCGTGAACGGCTATTACTAATGTCGGTAAACTGTAATTTTATTTTTGTACCCGGCATAATGTAATAACGTTCGCGACAGCCTCGTCCCCGCTCGCGAGCCTTATCTTTACAAGCCCCATAAGCGATCACACGAAATGAAACATTGCCGGTATTGGTAATAACATCGCCATTTCGGCTATATTCAAAACGTTCCTTGCGCGGCGCGACTACCAGAATAGTGCCAATTTCAGCCGACGCTGTTGCAACAGCCATTTTATTCGCCCGGGTTTCCGCGCTCTCGGTGACCGGCTCATCTATCCATTGCAGACGATAATAACGTTCGATATCATCTGCAGGTCCTTTATAAAAGAAACGAAAAACATCCTTCGCCTGGCCAGGAAGAATAAGATTGGCAGGTGTAGAGAGTAATTCTCCGGAATTAACGGGCTTTATTTCGACTCCCCCGGCCAAAGGTGATGACAATTGTTTTACCGAAACACTGACATAACGCGCCGCATCTGTCGTATTGATAATTTCTTTCGATAATGAACTCTCAGCAGAAGTCATGATCGATGTAATTTCACCAACATTAATTGCCCATCCGGGAAAAGATGCTACTAACCCTACCAACATCGCTGCCGGTAAATATTTTTTCATGACACCATTCCTGATAAATTCGGGAGAACAAATTCTCCCGAATTTTTTATTACTTAGGCAGACGGAGTCGTCCAGGTTGCATTGAACTGTACTTTTACATCGCCAGTCCAATAGCCGTCTGGCAGTGCAGAGTAATCTGCTACTGTCTGACTACCATCAGAAGTCGCTGACGCGATGGTGAATTTGAAGTTGGATTGATCGCTGACACGAGCGGCACCGTTATAAGCGCCATCTGCCATCAGGCTTTCAAGACCAGAAGTAGAGCTGGAGTTAACAAGGACAGTATCTGATGAATTAGTCAGTGCCGTGCCATTCCATGCCACCCCTACGTTCAGGGTAGAAGCATCACCACTGGCGTTGGTCAGAGTGTTGCTAATAATCTGAGCAGTCAGCTCAAAATCAGTTGCCGTCTCCTGACCCTGAATCGTCACATCAAAAGCACCGTCCTGAGAGTTGAAGGCATTCAGCCCTTCAGCATACTGGAAAGTTAAAGAGTTCAGCGGGGTGACAACCAACATGCTGGTGGTATCTTTTGTTGCCGTCGCGTCCCACGAGGCAGTTGCAGAAGCAGTAACATCTGCCATTGCATTTGCTGCAACAAATACAGAAGCCAGAGAGGTTACTAATAATAATTTTTTCATTTTATCTTCTCCTAAGAACAAACTCACCACCGAGTCTTATTATTAAGTCACTCCAGCGGTTCCATTAATTGCGAGCCAGAATTGCCGCGCCAAAAAATTATCATTTGAATTAAGTAACATCTCAACAAACCCTGAAACGCAAAAATTACAAAAAACTAAGAATTTTCCCGTAAAAAACATTGCCTAAGAAGTTTCCTAAGACACAATCACTTAAAACACATCCATTTTCAGAATCATTACCCACCCAGATAAGCAAAATCAAACAATTCATCTTTTTTATGTTTTTGATAAATATCAAAAAGATCATACAAATAACACCAGAGCAAAACCCTTACAAAACATAAAGATAATTAACATCTCCATATTCTCTCTATAATGCTTATTATTTGTTGCAATTATGCTAATTTTTTAACTTCACAAGAAAATTCTCATGAAATATTTAGTTATGGGGGAATATTCTTATAAAAATAGCGCTGACCTGTAGGATTATTATTCGAATTGATAATTATTTCACATAAATAAAACCAGGAATTTTCCATATAAAATGAATATTCCTGGAATATCAAGAGATAAATAACACACGGCAAAGATAGCGTTAGCTGAAACCTTTTAACCCCAAGTAACTATTAATTGTTACCGTACGAACCCGATGTAAGCTAATCAACTTTTGTTGTTCGAGGGATTTTAATGAGCGGCTAACGGTTTCAATTTTAAGATCGAGATAACTGGCAATTTCCTCCCGCGAGAATGGCAAGCGAAGCGTCGTTTCTGGCCTGCCAATACGTAAATGCATTTCGTAAAACTCCACGAGGAAAGCAGCGATTCTGGCCTCAGCATGTTTATTGGCATAACGCCGTAGTTTTTCAACAATGAATCCATTGTCCCTGCAGAGAAACTTGATGACGGCCGCTGCAACCGACGGCTCCTTTTCTGCTGCCTTGAACAACCGCGCAATATCGATATGACATACCTCCGCAGCCGTTGCAGCCTTGATCGTTGTCAGATACGTTCCCCCTTCAACAGCATCCAGCGCCATGATGTCTCCCGGAAAATAAAAGCGACTGATAAAATCGTTATCACCACATTCCACGCTGGACGTGCAGTACCCCTCGTGAATCACAAAAAGCATGTCTGCGGCTTCATCCTGCCGGGCGAGTATCTCCCCCGCTTTAAACTTCCTTCTTTTGTCTATTAATCGGTATTGATTATCACGATCAATCGCCGCGCCCTTTGGACACAGTGAACAATGGCGGGGGGGAAACGGGTTGCCGAGCGGCACAACAGGAATGCTATGTTTGTGAATATCCGATTTCACGCAACAACTCCTCATAAAAATGAGACTGATTCTAATAGATCGAACCATGGGAACAATACGTGAGCTACAGACCCAGAAAATTCATGCTGGCAGGGAAAATTCTGTGATACGTCGTCTTTCAACGCCAGGGAGCGCATGGGTAAAAAACAGACTGATGCGGATGATGATAAAACGCAGGATAGAAAACAAATACGGTAGCGGGGTAAAGGGTAGAATTAACCGGGCAATGCCTTAATAGACTTTAAAATCATAGACCTATTATGGCATCGCCCGTTTTCAATTACGCACGAATCGTGTCGTCACCGAAGCCAACCCACTTATAGGTGGTCAGTGCTTCCAGACCCATTGGGCCGCGCGCGTGCAGTTTTTGCGTACTCACTGCCACTTCCGCCCCCAGTCCGAACTGGCCACCATCGGTAAAACGAGTAGAGGCGTTAACGTACACGGCAGAAGAGTCCACTTCATTCACGAAACGATCGGCGTTACGCAGGGTGCGCGTCAGGATGGCATCGGAATGCTGGGTCCCATGCTCGCGAATGTGGGTGATAGCATCGTCCAGATCGGTAACGATTTTCACGTTCAGATCCAACGACAGAAACTCGTCGTCATACTCTTCGGCTTTCACCGCAACCACGTTAGCGGGCCCTGCCTGCAATGTGGCCAGCGCGGTGTCGTCGGCATGCAGCGTGACGCCGCTTTGTGCCATCTGCTGGCTCAGAGCAGGCAGAAAACGCGCAGCGATATCCTGATGCACCAGCAGGGTTTCTACGGTGTTACAGGTGCTCGGACGCTGGGTTTTGGCGTTGACGATAATCTTCAGCGCCGGGTCGATCTCCGCGGTATCATCAACATAAATATGACAAACCCCAATGCCGCCGGTGATGACCGGGATAGTCGACTGCTCACGGCACAGCTTATGCAGACCCGCGCCACCGCGAGGGATCAGCATATCAATGTACTTATCCATACGCAGCATTTCAGCGACCAGCGCGCGGTCCGGGTTATCTATCGACTGCACGGCTGCAGCGGGTAAACCACAGGCTTCCAGCGCCTTTTGGATAACCGCCACGGTTGCAGCATTCGTCCGGTACGTCTCTTTCCCACCGCGCAGGATCGCCGCATTACCGGTTTTCAGGCACAGGGAAGCCACGTCAACGGTGACATTTGGACGCGCTTCATAAATCACGCCAATCACGCCTAGCGGAACGCGACGACGTTCGAGACGCAGGCCGCTATCCAGCAGACCGCCATCAATCACCTGCCCGACCGGGTCGGCGAGATTACATACCTGACGCACATCGTCGGCAATCGCTTTCAGACGCGCCGGAGTCAGCGCCAGGCGGTCGAGCATCGCTTCGCTCAGGCCGTTGGCTCGCGCTTGCTCAACATCTTGTACGTTCGCGCTGAGGATGCTTTCCGTTTGCGCTTCCAGCTCATCAGCTATCGTTTCCAGTACGCGGTTTTTTTCGCGACTGGAGAGCAGCGCCAGCTTGTATGACGCAGCTTTGGCAGCAATGCCCATTTGTTCCAGCATATGCCTGTTCCTTAACGGGTAATCATGTCGTCGCGATGGACAGCAACCGGACCGTATTCGTAGCCCAGGATGGTGTCGATCTGTTGTGAGTGATGTCCGGCAATACGGCGCAGCGCATCGCTGTTATAGCGGGTAACGCCGTGGGCAATATCGCGCCCTTCGAGATTGCAGATGCGGATCACTTCACCACGAGAGAAGTTGCCTGTCACGCTTTTAATGCCTTTTGGCAGTAATGAACTGCCACGCTCCAGAATCGCTGCGGTCGCCCCCTCATCAACGGTAATTTCCCCGGCTGGCGGTGCGCCGAAGATCCAGCGTTTACGATTCTCCAGCGGAGAGGCCTGTGCATGGAAACGCGTCCCAACGGAGACGCCTTCCATCACGTCGCCAATTACGCCCGGCTTGCTGCCTGCGGCAATAATGGTGTCAATCCCGGCACGGCATGCAACATCAGCGGCCTGCAGTTTAGTTCCCATACCGCCGGTTCCCAGACCCGAGACGCTATCACCGGCAATGGCGCGCAGCGCATCATCAATACCGTGAACGTCTTTGATCAGCTCAGCCTGCGGGTTGGTGCGCGGATCGGCGGTAAACAGCCCTTGCTGATCGGTCAGCAGCAGCAGCTTATCGGCCCCGGCCAGAATCGCCGCCAGCGCTGAAAGGTTGTCGTTATCACCGACTTTAATTTCGGCAGTCGCTACGGCGTCGTTCTCATTAATGACAGGAACGATGTTGTTATCCAGCAGCGCGCGTAGCGTATCGCGGGCGTTAAGGAAGCGCTCTCTGTCTTCCATATCCGCACGCGTTAGCAGCATCTGTCCGATGTGAATACCGTAAATAGAGAACAACTGTTCCCACAGTTGAATCAATCGGCTCTGCCCTACCGCCGCCAACAGCTGTTTCGAGGCTATCGTTGCCGGGAGCTCAGGGTAACCCAGATGCTCACGTCCGGCGGCAATCGCGCCCGAGGTAACGATAACAATACGATGCCCTGCGGCATGGAGCTGCGCACACTGGCGAACCAGTTCTACGATGTGGGCGCGGTTCAGGCGGCGCGATCCGCCCGTTAACACACTGGTGCCAAGTTTTACCACCAGCGTCTGGCTGTCACTCATGATTCTCTGCCATTCAAAATTGGGGAAAATGATATCAAACGAACGTTTTAGCAGGACTGGCCCCGGTTGCCAACAACCAGCGCACAAAGCATGAAATTTTATTGCGCAGGATCAGCAAGCGTAGCGGCAGATTTTGACGCATTTATTACAGAAACAAAAAAACATCCTTTTTTAAAAATATTCTTACTTTGTCATAAAACGTTCATTACCAGACGTTAAAAACCCTCCTGTCTTTTAACGGGGATCACACCCAGTGAATATTAGCGCGTACTTTTAATCAGGATTGAAAATGAAAAAGAGCACTCTGGCATTAGTGGTGATGGGTATTACTGCGTCGGCATCCGTACAGGCAGCGGAAGTGTATAACAAGAACGGTAATAAACTGGACCTGTACGGCAAAGTAAAAGCCATGCATTACATGACGGATTATGACAGCAAAGACGGCGACCAGAGCTATATCCGTTTAGGTTTTAAAGGCGAAACGCAAATTAACGATGAACTGACGGGATATGGCCGCTGGGAAGCAGAGTTCGCCGGCAATAAAGCCGAAAGCGACTCAAACCAGCAAAAAACCCGTCTGGCCTTTGCCGGTCTGAAATTAAAAAACCTTGGCTCGTTTGATTACGGTCGTAACCTCGGCGCGCTGTACGACGTGGAAGCGTGGACCGATATGTTCCCGGAATTCGGCGGCGACTCCTCCGCGCAGACCGATAACTTTATGACCAAACGCGCCAGCGGCCTGGCGACCTACCGTAACACCGACTTCTTCGGCGTCGTGGATGGTCTGGATCTCACCCTGCAATACCAGGGGAAAAATCAGGACCGCGATGTGAAAAAACAAAACGGCGACGGTTTTGGTACTTCCGTTACCTATGATTTTGGCGGCAGCGATTTCGCGGTGAGCGGTGCGTATACCAACTCCGATCGTACCAACCAGCAGAATCTGCAAACGCGTGGGACTGGCGATAAAGCAGAAGCCTGGGCGACCGGTTTAAAATATGATGCTAACGATATTTATATTGCGACGTTCTATTCTGAAACGCGCAATATGACGCCAATTTCCGGCGGCTTCGCCAATAAAACACAGAACTTCGAAGCGGTAGTTCAGTACCAGTTTGACTTTGGTCTGCGTCCGTCACTGGGTTATGTGCTGTCAAAAGGGAAAGATATTGAAGGCGTAGGCAATGAGGATCTGGTGAATTATATCGACGTTGGCGCAACATACTATTTCAACAAAAATATGTCCGCGTTTGTCGATTATAAAATCAACCAGCTCGATAGCGACAATAAACTGGGCATCAACAATGATGATATCGTTGCTGTCGGTATGGT
>NZ_SZWS01000018.1:0-5038 GCF_005281245.1 Citrobacter sp. wls826 | reverse complement strand
CCGGATGGGGTTGCGCCGCCATCCGGCATTTTACTGTTCATTATGCCGTTAATTTAACCGGTTCATCATTAAAATCGTCAGCAGGCTCCAGCGCCAGATTCAGCGACGTTAACAACCCACGTAATTTTTCATGAAATTCACGTAAGGTGTATTCCAGTCGCTCTACCACTTCAGTCTCTTTCACCGGCACCGCAGTCCAGTTCCCGTCTTTATCGAACAAGCCAAACTGGTAGCTGTACGTGAAGCGTTTTTCCTGCGCCTCCAGTTCCATCCACCAGCCCCAAAACTCGCGTTTCTCTGGGGCGGGTTTCACATTGACGCAAACAGCCAGACAATCGAAAAAAAACCGATTATCTTCGCACTGCCCTTCCCGGATGTACGGGCCAAGCGCGGTGAATTTCTTGATCAATCTACTTTTCGGATGCCCACTCGGTAACGTCATTACGATCTCCTTAGGTGAAGCACCTGTTTTACCAAATCGATAAAATTTAGCAAACTTTTAACACAATCTCTGATTGATCCAACCGGTTATTTCCTGCAGCCCTTTGTCAAAATTGCGATACACCGGGTTGAATGGAATCTCCAGCAGCTTACCGTCAGAAGATGAAGATGTGATTAAACGCGACTCCTCTTCCGGGCTAAACGGATCGTTTTTCCAGAACCCCGACAGCATTGGCGTCGGGCAGCGTCGGCCCAGCAGGCCCTGCACTTTTAATGAATAGCGATTAAGCTCAACGCGCAACGCTTCATCGGATGCGTCGTGCATTCCCAAACGACTGGCCAGAACGTCAAGGTACATTTCCGGGACGCTTGCCTGGCGCTGCGGGTCGCTAAGCAGCGCATGAACCACCGGCCCCAAACAGGCCACCGCCTTCAGACGTGATGATTCCAGATACGCCAGGCGTACTGCCACGTTGGCGCCAAAACGGAAGCCGAAGGCCGCCACACGGGTGTGATCCACCCACGGAACATTCGGCAGCGCTTTTAATACGTGCTGGTGCAGCAGGCTGGAGTCCTGGGTCAGTTTCCATTTTGACGAGAACCCGACCGACGGCATATCCAGCGTCAGCATGGCAATACCGCGCGGGGCAAAGTAGCGCTCATACAGAGTGTAATAATCCGTTTGCATGGAATCGAGGCCACCGCACATCAGCACCGTCGGGAACGGACCGTCGCCTTTTGGCATATGCAGGAAGCCGGTAATCGGCGCGCCGCCGGTAACGGCAAATTCCATCTCACGCAGCGTGCCCGGCAGACGCTGTGCGGCCTCTTCATAGGCGCGATTGGCCAGAGCCTGCGCCTGCTCTGCCAGCTCATCGCCTTTTAAGTGCGGATAAGCAGCGATGTTGTAGAGCGTGGAAGCATGCAGCCAGTGGCGTCCGCTCACCTGCGGATCCTCTTCCATAGAGGCTTTCTGTTGCCAGTCCATCGCCTGCTTCGCCCACTCGTAAATCCAGTTTCCGCCGCGATAGCCGATAACCGTGTCGTAAAGCTCTTTATCGGTGCGTTCGGCTTCGCTCATGACGATACGCGCCTGCACTTCGAGGATTTCGCGCGGATCGACGCCACGCCAGATCCACATCAGGCGGTTCACCATGCGGTACCAGTGCGGGATGGTTTTGCCATCCAGGGTCGATTGTACGGACGGCTGCGCGCCGTGATTAAAACGACGAACCAGCGTTGACGTTTCAGGGTGTTTGAAGCGGGGTTTAAACAGGACTTCGCTGAGGTTAGCCTGTGACATGATTGCAGCCTCCATGAGTACTCACTAAGGCATAGTGTAACCTGACACAGCACAAAAAGAACAACGCCCGACAGTGCGGGCGTTGAAAACTTTTTAGATTAGCGACCCGAGATCGGCGGAACGAACACTACGCCCATATCCCATGGCTGCTCAATCCAGGTATCCTGAGGGATATCAACAACATAATCATTCACCAGCGGGCGACCTGCCGGCTTAGCGAAAATAGTGACGAAATGCGCTTTAGGGTACATTTCGCGGATCGCTACGGCGGTACCACCGGTGTCAACCAGGTCATCAATTACGATGAAACCTTCACCGTCGCCTTCGGCACGCTTCAGCACTTTCAGTTCGCGCTGGTTGTCGTGATCGTAACTGGAGATGCATACGGTATCGACATGACGAATACCCAATTCACGCGCCAGCAATGCGCCCGGCACCAGACCACCACGGCTAACGGCAATAATGCCTTTCCATTGTTCAGAAGGCATCAGGCGGCTTGCCAGTTTACGTGCATGGATCTGCAACATGTCCCAGGTGACGACGTATTTTTCGCTCATGTGAAGTGTCCCAGCCTGTTTATCTACGGCTTAAAAAGTGTTCGAGGGGGAAATAGGTTGCGCGAGATTATAGAGATCTGACGCACTAAAAACCAGTGTTTCGCGGAATCCGCGCCTCTTTTTGCATGCTTTATGCTAGCCGTCAGCGGAGAAAGTGGTATTCTCAATCGCATCGCGCAAGCCTGACTTGTGATGTTTTTAATTCTGCTAACCCTGTGGCCTGCAAGCAAGTTTTGTAGGACATCGCCAAGGAGACTCAACGTGTCTGAACTGTCTCAGTTATCCCCGCAACCGCTGTGGGATATTTTTGCCAAAATCTGTTCTATTCCTCATCCGTCCTACCATGAAGAGCAGCTCGCTGAACACATTCTGAGCTGGGCCCAAGAGAAAGGTTTTCACGTCGAGCGCGATCAGGTCGGTAATATCCTGATTCGCAAACCCGCTACCGCAGGAATGGAAAACCGCAAGCCGGTCGTTCTGCAAGCGCACCTGGATATGGTCCCGCAGAAAAATAACGACACCGTGCACGACTTCACTAAAGATCCTATCCAGCCTTATATTGACGGCGAATGGGTAAAAGCCCGTGGCACCACGCTGGGTGCGGATAACGGCATCGGTATGGCGTCCGCACTGGCCGTTCTGGCTGATGACAACGTGGTACACGGTCCGCTCGAAGTGCTGCTGACCATGACCGAAGAAGCAGGTATGGATGGCGCGTTTGGTCTGCAGGCTAACTGGCTGCAGGCAGATATCCTGATCAACACCGACTCTGAAGAAGAAGGTGAGATCTATATGGGTTGCGCAGGCGGTATCGACTTTACCTCTAACCTGCCGCTGTCCCGTGAAGCAATCCCGGCTGGCTTCCAGAGCTTTAAGCTGACGTTGAAAGGCCTGAAAGGCGGTCACTCCGGTGGCGAAATCCACGTTGGTCTCGGTAACGCTAACAAGCTGCTGGTACGCTTCCTGGCGGGTCACGCTGAAGAGCTGGATCTGCGTCTGGTTGATTTCAACGGCGGTACGCTGCGCAACGCGATTCCGCGTGAAGCCTTTGCCACCCTCGCCGTGGCGGCAGATAAAGTTGATGCGTTAAAAGCGCTGGTCAACACCTACCAGGAAATCCTGAAAAACGAACTGGAAGCCAAAGAGAAGAACCTGGCTCTGCTGCTGGATGCCGTTACTCACGACAAAGCCGCGCTGACCACTCAGTCTCGCGACAGCTTCGTACGTCTGCTGAACGCCACCCCGAACGGTGTTATCCGCAATTCCGACGTAGCCAAAGGCGTGGTAGAAACCTCCCTGAACGTCGGCGTTGTAACCATGACTGACGACAACGTTGAAATTCACTGCCTGATCCGTTCCCTGATCGACAGCGGTAAAGACTACGTGGTAAGCATGCTGGATTCACTGGGTAAACTGGCTGGCGCGAAAACCCAGGCCAAAGGCGGATACCCTGGCTGGCAGCCGGATGCTAACTCTCCGGTTATGCACCTGGTTCGCGAAACCTACCAGCGTCTGTTCAACAAAACGCCAAACATCCAGATCATTCACGCCGGTCTGGAATGTGGCCTGTTCAAGAAACCGTATCCGGAAATGGACATGGTTTCCATCGGGCCAACCATCACCGGTCCGCACTCCCCGGATGAGCAGGTTCATATCGAAAGCGTTGGTCACTACTGGACGCTGCTGACTGAACTGCTGAAGTCTATTCCGGCGAAGTAAGATTCTGCGCTAAATGCCGGATAGCGCTGCGCTTATCCGGCAATCCATCAGAGTCACAGCCCCAACAGCAGCTGTCTTTCCTGTTGGGGATCAAGCAGCGTGACGTGTAATCCCACCAGCCTCACGCCTCGCCCTCCCCGACGTTCTTCCCAGGTTTTACGCGCCGTCGCAATTAAGTCATCTTTATTTAAGCGCGGCCAGACGTGCTCCTGCGTGGTCTGCTGAAAATCATTAAACTTGAGTTTTATCCCCTGGCGAGCGATAAGGAGATCCGGCTTTACCTTGGCCAGACGCCGTTCCAGTTCGGGATAAAGCCGCTCAATAATCGCCTCACACTCTGACCACTCATGAATATCTTCCGCCAGCGTGCGCTCCACGCCGACGGATTTGCGCAGTCTGTCGTTGTTAACGTCCCGCTCGTCAATGCCCTGGCTTCGCTCCCACAGCACGCGACCAAACTTACCAAAACGTTTGAGCAGCATTGCCAGGTCGTATTTTTGAACATCCTCGCAGGTACGCAATCCCATTGATTCCAGCTTCGCGGCGGAGACTTTGCCGACGCCGGGAATTTTGCCGAGCGGTAACGTTTTGAGAAATTCAGGAACATCGGCAGGGGTAATCACATATTGCCCGTTGGGCTTGTTGAGATCGGAGGCTATTTTTGCCAGAAATTTGACCGGCGCAATCCCGGCGGAGGCGGTTAGCTGCAGCTCGTTAAAAATCGTCTGGCGGATCTCCTGGGCGATCAGCGTGGCAGAACCGTGGCAGTAGGTGCTGTCGGTTACATCCAGATAGGCTTCATCCAGCGACAGGGGTTCAATCAGCGAGGTATAGCGGGAGAAAATCGCCTGAATCTGGCGGGAGGCTTCTTTGTAAGCCTCGTAGCGACCGGGTAATAAGGTAAGATGCGGGCATAGCTTTAACGCCATTCCCGTTGGCATCGCGCTACGCACGCCAAATTTGCGCGCCGGGTAATTGGCTGTACTGATAACCCCCCGGCGCTCCCGGCTGCCGCCGA
>NZ_SZWS01000063.1:162371-173927 GCF_005281245.1 Citrobacter sp. wls826 | reverse complement strand
GGCGGGGCGCTAGGGTGTTCCCCGCGCCAGCGGGGATAAACCGGAGCTGGGAAATGGCAGACGCTCCAATCAGCTGTGTTCCCCGCGCCAGCGGGGATAAACCGAACGGTTTGCCAGGTCCCACCATCAGTCTGTAGTGTTCCCCGCGCCAGCGGGGATAAACCGGAATGATCAACCTCTTCGCGACGCTTACCCAGGTGTTCCCCGCGCCAGCGGGGATAAACCGTGATCGATGTAACCAGGTACGGAATAGGTAGGGTGTTCCCCGCGCCAGCGGGGATAAACCGGTAAAGCAGGGGGAGCAACGTTAGTATTCGGCGTGTTCCCCGCGCCAGCGGGGATAAACCGGTCGCCAGTGCGGTCGCCTCTAGTGCCGCGCCGTGTTCCCCGCGCCAGCGGGGATAAACCGGAACATCCTGAAGTACACATCAAAAACGAACTGTGTTCCCCGCGTCAGCGGGGATAATCCACTTTGAAAGCAGAAATATTATGGGGCTGGATGGGTTACGAGGATTTACCCGCCTTTGCCAGTTCTTTCACCAGCGGGAGCATAATGCGTACCACGTCGCGGCTACGGTGCTCTATCCTGCCCGGTAAGGCTTTATCGATATGCTGCTGGTTATCCAGTCGCACATCGTGCCAGCTGTTGCCTGCCGGGAACGAGGCGCTTTTGGCGCGCTGTTGATAGCCATCTTTCTTACCCAGACTCCAGTTGGTTGCTTCAACGGAGAGCACGGCAATGCCCGCATCGTCGAAGACCTCTGCGTCGTTACAACATCCAGTACCTTTCGGATAGTTTTTGTTCAGTCCCGGATTGGTGCTGGCTACGATACCGCGGCTGTGCGCGATGGCCAGTGCCCGGTCGCGCGTCAATTTTCGCACCGCTTCCGGGGTTTTCTTACCGCTATTGAAATAGAGCTTATCGCCGACGATCAGGTTATCGAGGTTGATAACCAGCAGCGTATTTTTCTTCTCGGCGGCGCTCATTCGCTTCAGGATGTTCTCCGCGCCCAGTTTGCCTTCTTCCTCGCCGCTGGTGGCGATAAATCGAATGCCGTACTGCGTCGGCACGTCTTTGAGTTTTTCCGCCAGTTCCAGCATCACGCCAAGTCCTGCGGCGTTGTCATCAATACCTTGCAGGGTCAATCCACCCAGATTGGCATCGGAATCGGCGTCGCTCTGCGCGGCGTAGGTGTCGAGGTGCGCCATGATAATAATCTGCTGTGGCGCTTTACCCTCATGTGCGGCAATAACGGTACTTCCCGTGACGTTATGCCAGTTTTTACGGTTATTTTTGGCGGTATAAACATAACGGCTATTAAATGTTCGAATATCACTGCTGTAGCCCATCTGCTGAAATTGCTGACGAATATAATCAGCAGACAACATTTCTGCCGGAGAGCCCGTTACGCGGCCTGGGAAAAACGTTGCGATATATCGAGCCTGGGTATTTGCGATATCTCCAGGTTTGGAAGATGTTGCCTGTGCGGGAAGGATAAAGCACGCGCCGAGCGCCAGGATTGCAAGAAGGGGGCGCGTTGCGGAAAACATAATGAGTCCTTAAATACCAAGCAGAAATTTTTAGCCGCTAGTATGAAACCGTGATCGAGGTAAAACAATTTCATTTGCTCCTAAATGCCCTAAATTCGGTAGCTTAAGCACTTTTTGATATTTGCTTTTCCGGATCGTTATTCCTTTGAGGAACTACTCATTCCAATTCGTAATTTCATTCGCCCTCTTGCCCTCCCTATAGTCAGGTTATCTGAGCATCGTTAGCAAAATAACGGCATTACATAGGAACGGTTATGGATCAAAAACGACTTACCCACCTGCGGCAACTGGAAGCGGAAAGCATCCATATTATTCGTGAGGTGGCCGCCGAGTTTTCGAATCCGGTGATGATGTATTCCATCGGCAAAGATTCCAGCGTAATGCTGCATCTGGCGCGTAAAGCATTTTATCCTGGCACGTTGCCGTTCCCTCTGCTGCACGTTGATACTGGCTGGAAATTCAGCGAGATGTACGAGTTTCGTGACCGCACGGCGAAAGCCTACGGTTGTGAACTGCTGGTGCATAAAAACCCGGAAGGGGTGGCGATGGGCATCAACCCGTTTGTTCACGGTAGCGCCAAGCATACCGATATTATGAAAACCGAAGGGTTGAAGCAGGCGTTGAACAAATACGGTTTCGACGCCGCGTTTGGTGGCGCTCGTCGTGACGAAGAGAAATCGCGTGCCAAGGAGCGCATTTATTCTTTCCGCGATCGTTTTCATCGCTGGGACCCTAAAAATCAGCGTCCGGAACTGTGGCATAACTACAACGGACAGATTAACAAAGGCGAAAGCATTCGCGTATTCCCGCTCTCCAACTGGACTGAACAGGATATCTGGCAGTACATCTGGCTGGAAAATATCGACATCGTGCCGCTGTACCTGGCGGCGGAGCGTCCGGTGCTGGAACGCGACGGCATGCTGATGATGATTGATGACGACAGAATCGATCTGCAACCGGGTGAAGTGATTAAAAAACGCATGGTGCGTTTCCGTACGCTCGGCTGCTGGCCGTTAACAGGCGCGGTGGAGTCGAATGCGCAGACGCTGCCGGAAATCATCGAAGAGATGCTGGTCTCAACCACCAGTGAACGTCAGGGCCGCGTGATTGACCGCGACCAGGCGGGCTCCATGGAGCTGAAGAAACGTCAGGGGTATTTCTAAGGAGCCGCCATGAACACGACACTTGCACAACAAATTGCTAATGAAGGCGGCGTTGAAGCCTGGATGGTCGCCCAGCAACACAAAAGCCTGCTGCGTTTTTTAACCTGCGGTAGCGTGGATGACGGGAAAAGCACCCTGATTGGTCGCCTGCTGCACGACACGCGTCAGATTTATGAAGACCAGCTTTCATCGCTGCACAACGACAGTAAACGCCACGGTACTCAGGGCGAAAAGCTCGATCTGGCGTTATTGGTTGACGGCTTGCAAGCCGAGCGCGAGCAGGGCATCACCATCGACGTGGCTTACCGTTATTTCTCTACCGAGAAGCGTAAATTTATTATTGCGGATACTCCCGGTCATGAGCAATACACCCGCAACATGGCGACCGGTGCGTCGACCTGCGACCTGGCGATCCTGCTGATCGATGCGCGTAAAGGCGTGCTGGATCAGACCCGTCGTCACAGCTTTATCTCCACGCTACTTGGGATCAAACACCTGGTGGTGGCGATCAACAAAATGGATCTGGTGAACTTTAGCGAAGAGACATTTAACCGCATTCGCGAAGACTATCTTACTTTTGCTGAACAGTTGCCGGGCAACCTGGATATCCGGTTTGTGCCGCTCTCTGCGCTGGAAGGCGACAACGTGGCTTCACAAAGCGCCAGCATGTCGTGGTACAGCGGTCCGACGCTACTGGAAGTACTGGAAACCGTTGAGATCCAACGCATAGTTGATACTCAGCCGATGCGCTTCCCGGTGCAGTATGTGAACCGACCGAATCTGGATTTTCGTGGTTATGCCGGGACGCTGGCCTCCGGTAGTGTGAAGGTAGGGCAACGTGTCAAAGTGCTGCCATCCGGCGTTGAGTCGAGCGTGGCGCGGATCGTAACCTTTGATGGCGATTTACAGGAAGCGCATGCGGGTGAAGCGATCACCCTGGTATTGAAAGATGAGATCGATATCAGCCGTGGCGACCTGCTACTTGATGCCGGTGAAGCGTTACCTGCGGTACAAAGCGCTGCCGTTGATGTGGTGTGGATGGCGGAACAACCGTTGTCGCCTGGGCAGAGCTACGACATCAAAGTCGCCGGTAAGAAGACCCGCGCACGCGTTGATAACGTGCAGTACCAGATTGATATTAATAACCTGACCCAACGTGATGTTGAAGCGTTGCCGCTAAACGGCATCGGTCTGGTTAATCTGACTTTTGATGAGCCGCTGGTGCTGGATACCTATCAGCAGAATCCGGTTACGGGCGGGCTGATTATCATTGACCGCCTGACCAACGTTACCGTTGGCGCGGGGCTGGTACGTGAGCCAATCGTCCAGGAGCACACCGCGGCTTCTCAGTTCAGCGCGTTTGAGCTGGAGCTTAATGCGTTGGTGCGTCGCCATTTCCCGCACTGGGGCGCGCGCGATCTGCTGGGAGGAAAATAATGGCGCTGCATGACGAAAACGTCGTCTGGCATGCCCATCCTGTTACACCGCAACAGCGGGAACAACGCCACGGTCATCGTGGTGTTGTGCTGTGGTTTACCGGGCTGTCTGGTTCCGGTAAATCTACGGTAGCAGGGGCGCTGGAAGAGGCGTTGCACAAGCTGGGAGTGAGTACCTATTTGTTGGATGGCGATAACGTGCGCCACGGCCTGTGCAGCGATCTTGGGTTTAGCGATGCCGATCGTAAGGAGAATATTCGTCGGGTTGGCGAGGTGGCTAACCTGATGGTGGATGCGGGTCTTGTGGTGTTGACCGCCTTTATCTCTCCACATCGCGCCGAACGCAAAATGGTCCGTGAACGCGTTGGCGAAGGGCGTTTTATTGAGGTTTTTGTGGATACACCGCTGGCAACGTGCGAATTACGCGATCCAAAAGGGCTGTATAAAAAAGCGCGGGCGGGTGAGTTGCGCAATTTCACCGGAATTGATTCGGTATACGAAGCGCCTGAATCGCCAGAGATTCACCTTGATGGTGAACAATTGGTAACAAATTTGGTACCCCAATTATTAGACCTGCTGAGGCAGGAAGATATTATCAGATCCTGAGACACCCGAGCTTGTATGCCCGGTCAGTCACGGTCACAGGATTAGATATGCGTAACAGCCATAACATTACTATTACAGAGTCAGATACCTTCGCCGCCGACGATGAAACCACCTGGTCACTACCGGGTGCTGTGGTCGGTTTTATCGCGTGGCTGTTGGCGCTGGGGATTCCGTTTCTGATTTATGGCCCTAACACACTCTTTTTCTTCATTTATACCTGGCCCTTTTTCCTCGCATTGCTGCCCGTGGCGATTGTCGCGGGTATTGCGCTGCACTCCCTATTGAAGGGGCTGTTGCTGCTGAGCATTACCTGCACCCTACTGGTGGTTGGGGCGATGTTTGGCGCGCTATTTCTGTGGTTGTTGGGTTAGGCAAACGCCTTTTTTTAACAATCGCTGATGTTGTTCACTCTCTGGTCATAATTCAAACCGTAACCAACAATGAGATTATGTTCTCCTTACACGGGGTATACGTAACAACGGGCAAATGTGGTACATTTGCCCGCGTTGTCGCGGCATTCCCGACCGTTGATGTAAAGTTGTCTGCGGAAGTTATGGGATGTTAATGCCGTTTTTCAGGGGGCAGGATGGGTAAACTAACGCTGCTGTTGCTGGCTTTATTGGTCTGGCTGCAGTATTCGCTGTGGTTCGGTAAGAACGGCATACATGACTATAGTCGCGTCAACGATGATGTTGCTGCGCAGCAAGCTACGAACGCGAAACTTAAAGCGCGTAACGATCAGCTCTTTGCCGAAATTGACGATCTCAATGGCGGACAAGAGGCTATTGAGGAGCGCGCGCGCAACGAACTCAGCATGACTAAGCCGGGCGAAACTTTTTATCGTCTGGTGCCTGACGCGTCTAAACGCGCTCAGACTGCAGGGCAAAACAATCGATAAACCGTCCAGGGATTTAACATGGCAGCCACTTTATTGGACGTTTGCGCCGTGGTGCCGGCTGCCGGGTTTGGCCGCCGAATGCAAACAGAGTGTCCTAAGCAGTACCTCTCTATTGGCAATAAAACCATTCTTGAACACTCGGTTGATGCGCTGCTGGCTCATCCCCGGGTGACGCGAGTCGTTATCGCTATCAGCCCAGGCGACAGCCGCTTTGCCCAACTTCCACTCGCCGCGCATCCGCAAATTACCGTAGTGGATGGCGGCAACGAGCGTGCCGATTCTGTCCTTGCCGGTTTGCAAGCCGCAGGTGAGGCCAGTTGGGTACTGGTGCATGACGCCGCGCGTCCGTGTCTGCACCAGGATGATTTAGCCCGTTTGCTGGCAATCAGTGAGACCAGCCGCACCGGCGGGATCCTGGCGGCACCAGTACGCGACACGATGAAGCGCGCGGAGCCGGGCCGAACAGACATTGCCCATACGGTCGATCGCACCGATTTATGGCACGCGTTGACGCCGCAGTTTTTCCCTCGCGAGCTGTTGCACGACTGCCTGACCCGTGCGCTCCTCGAAGGCGCAACCATTACGGATGAGGCCTCGGCGCTGGAATATTGCGGCTTACACCCTCAGCTCGTTGAAGGACGGGCTGATAATATTAAAGTAACGCGTCCAGAGGATTTGGCGTTGGCCGAATTTTATCTGACCCGGACTACCCACCAGGAGAAGACATAATGCGAATTGGACACGGTTTCGACGTACACGCTTTTGGCGGAGAAGGCCCAATTATCATTGGTGGTGTGCGCATCCCGTATGAAAAAGGATTGCTGGCGCATTCTGATGGCGATGTGGCGTTACACGCGCTAACCGATGCTCTGCTGGGCGCGGCTGCGCTGGGGGATATCGGTAAACTCTTCCCTGACACCGACCCGACCTTTAAAGGTGCCGATAGTCGTGAATTATTGCGTGAAGCCTGGCGGCGTATTCAGGCCAAAGGCTATACGCTTGGTAATGTGGATGTGACAATTATTGCTCAGGCGCCGAAGATGCTGCCGCACATTCCGCAAATGCGCGTGTTTATTGCCGAAGATCTCGGCTGCCATATGGATGATGTTAACGTGAAAGCGACCACCACGGAAAAACTCGGTTTTACCGGGCGTGGGGAAGGGATTGCCTGTGAAGCGGTGGCGTTACTCATTAAGGCACCGAAATGACTGTGTTTGACGATCTGACGTATCTCCATGGCAAACCACTGGGCCATGGCGTCCTGAAAGCGAATCCGGAAGACTTTGTTGTCGTCGAAGATTTAGGCTTCGAACCGGATGGCGAAGGCGAGCATGTTTTGGTGCGCATCCTGAAAAACGGTTGTAACACCCGTTTTGTGGCTGACGCGCTGGCGAAATTCCTGAAAATTCACGCCCGTGAAGTGAGCTTTGCCGGGCAGAAAGATAAGCATGCGGTCACGGAACAGTGGCTGTGCGCGCGTGTACCGGGCAATGCAATGCCTGATCTAAGCAAATTTGAGCTCGAAGGCTGTAAAGTTCTGGAGTACGCGCGCCACAAGCGTAAGCTGCGTTTAGGGGCGCTGAAAGGCAACGAATTTACGCTGGTGTTGCGTGAAGTGAGCGAGCGAAATGACGTTGAAGCGCGTTTGCAGGCGATTAGCGAACGCGGCGTACCGAACTATTTTGGCGCTCAGCGTTTTGGTATTGGCGGTAGCAACCTGCAAGGGGCGCTGCGCTGGGCACAAAGCGATGCGCCGGTGCGCGATCGCAATAAACGCAGTTTTTGGTTGTCGGCGGCCCGTAGCGCGTTGTTTAATCAGATAGTCAGTGAACGCTTGAAAAAAACAGACTTTAATCAAGTTGTTGACGGCGATGCGCTACAATTATCCGGACGCGGAAGCTGGTTTGTCGCCACACAGGAAGAACACACTGAATTACAGCGTCGCGTCGATGAGAAAGAATTGATGATCACAGCGGCATTACCGGGCAGCGGTGAGTGGGGAACTCAGCGCGACGCACTGGCGTTTGAAAAAGCCGCTGTTGCTGATGAAACCGCGCTGCAGTCTCTGTTATTGCGCGAGAAAGTCGACGCGTCGCGTCGCGCTATGTTGCTGTATCCACAACAATTAAGCTGGAACTGGTGGGATGACGTAACCGTCGAGTTACGCTTCTGGCTACCGGCAGGTAGCTTCGCCACCAGTGTTGTAAGGGAACTTATTAACACAATGGGTGATTATGCGTATATTGCTGAGTAACGATGATGGGGTCCACGTACCCGGTATACAAACGCTGGCGAAAGCGCTGCGTGAGTTTGCTGACGTACAGGTGGTTGCCCCGGATCGTAACCGCAGTGGCGCGTCTAACTCGCTGACGCTGGAATCCTCACTTCGCACCTTTACCTATGATAACGGCGATATCGCCGTACAAATGGGTACGCCCACCGACTGCGTTTATCTGGGCGTGAACGCATTAATGCGTCCGCGTCCGGACATTGTCGTTTCTGGTATTAATGCGGGTCCTAATCTGGGTGATGATGTTATCTATTCCGGTACCGTTGCGGCGGCAATGGAAGGCCGTCATCTGGGATTCCCGGCGCTGGCTGTCTCACTTGATGGCCATAAACACTACGATACTGCTGCCGCAGTAACCTGTCGTATCTTACGGGCGCTGAGTCGTGAACCGCTGCGCACCGGTCGCATTTTGAATATCAACGTGCCGGATTTACCGCTGGATCAGATTAAAGGTATTCGCGTCACGCGCTGCGGCAGTCGCCATCCGGCGGATCAGGTTATTCCACAGCAGGACCCACGCGGTAATACGCTGTACTGGATCGGGCCACCGGGTGAAAAGTGCGACGCCGGGCCGGATACGGATTTTGCCGCCGTCGATGAAGGCTATGTTTCTATCACGCCGCTGCATGTCGATTTAACCGCATACGGCGCGCATGAGGTGGTTTCTGACTGGTTAGACAGCGTGGGAGTCGACACGCAATGGTAAGCAGACGCGTACACACTCTTCTTGAACAATTACGTGCGCAGGGCATCAGAGATGAGCTTGTCCTCGATGCGCTCGCCGCCGTGCCGCGTGAAAAATTCATTGATGAGGCGTTTGAACATAAGGCCTGGGACAATATTGCCCTGCCGATTGGTCAGGGGCAGACGATTTCGCAGCCTTATATGGTTGCGCGAATGACCGAACTGCTTGAGCTAACGCCGCAGTCTCGGGTGCTGGAAATTGGTACTGGCTCTGGCTACCAGACGGCGATTCTGGCGCACCTGGTGCATCATGTGTGCTCCGTTGAGCGCATTAAAGGTTTGCAATGGCAGGCGCGTCGCCGCCTGAAGCAGCTTGATTTACATAATGTTTCGACCCGTCATGGTGATGGATGGCAAGGCTGGCAGGCGCGAGCTCCGTTTGACGCTATCATTGTAACGGCAGCGCCGCCCGAGATCCCGACCGCATTGATGATGCAACTGGATGAGGGCGGCATTCTCGTCTTACCCGTGGGCGATGAGCACCAGTTTCTGAAGCGGGTGCGTCGTCGGGGAGGCGAATTTATTATCGATACCGTGGAGGCCGTACGTTTCGTTCCCTTAGTGAAAGGGGAGCTTGCGTAGATAGCGCTGCTGAATACCTGGAGTTTTCCTGGTTATTCTCGAAAGAGTAAGCGTATTGTGACGGGGCCTTGCACGGTGATTACGTCACTGGTTTTAACCAATTTTCCTGGGGGATAAATGAGCGCGGGAAGCCACAAATTTACCGTTCGCCGCATTGCGGCATTGTCACTGGTTTCACTATGGCTGGCAGGTTGTTCAAACACCTCGAATCCACCAGCGCCGGTCAGCTCGGTTAACGGTAGTGCATCAACGAACACCAGTTCTGGCATGCTGATTACGCCTCCACCCAAAATGGGCTCGACGTCGACCGTACAGCAGACGCCACAGATCCAGTCGGTGCAGCAACCAACTACACAGCCAACGCAAATCCAGCCTGTTGCTCAACAGCCTGTGCAGATGGAAAACGGTCGTATTGTATACAATCGTAAGTATGGGAATATTCCGAAAGGTAGCTACACGGGCGGCAGTACCTATACTGTTAAGAAAGGCGATACCCTTTTCTATATTGCCTGGATCACCGGGAACGATTTCCGTGACCTCGCACAACGCAATAACGTTCCGGCCCCGTATGGCCTGAATGTCGGTCAAACTCTGCAAGTGGGCAACGCGTCTGGCGCACCGATTACCGGTGGCAATGCCATCACCCAGGCGGATGCAGCACAGCAAGGAGTTGTGACCAACCCTGCACAAAATTCCACCGTTGCTGTTGCTTCGAAACCAACAATTACGTATTCTGAGGATTCAGGTGAACAAAGTGCTAACAAAATGTTGCCGAACAACAAGCCTGCTGGGACTGTGGTCACAGCGCCTGTAACGGCTCCAGCAGTTAGCACAACCGAATCAACTGCAAGCTCAACGTCGACTAGCTCGCCAATCTCTACCTGGCGCTGGCCGACTGACGGCAAAGTGATCGAAAACTTTGCGGCTACCGAAGGTGGCAATAAAGGGATCGACATTGCAGGCAGCAAAGGACAGGCTATTGTCGCGACCGCAGATGGACGCGTCGTCTATGCCGGTAACGCGCTGCGTGGTTACGGTAATCTTATTATCATCAAACATAACGATGATTACCTGAGCGCCTACGCCCATAACGATACAATGCTGGTCCGGGAACAACAAGAAATCAAGGCGGGGCAGAAAATAGCTACCATGGGTAGCACCGGAACCAGTTCAACACGCTTGCATTTTGAAATTCGTTACAAGGGGAAATCCGTAAACCCGCTGCGCTATTTACCGCAGCGATAATTAGGCGGAACCAGGCTTTCACGTGCTAGTTCCGTTAGGGATCACGGGTAGGAGCCACCTTTATGAGTCAGAATACGCTGAAAGTTCATGATTTAAATGAAGATGCGGAATTTGATGAGAACGGAGTAGAGGCTTTTGATGAAAAAGCCTTGAGTGAAGAGGAACCCAGTGATAACGACCTGGCTGAAGAAGAGCTGTTATCGCAGGGGGCCACACAGCGTGTGTTGGACGCGACTCAGCTTTACCTTGGTGAGATTGGTTATTCACCACTGTTAACAGCCGAAGAAGAAGTTTATTTTGCGCGTCGCGCACTGCGTGGAGATGTCGCATCTCGCCGTCGCATGATTGAAAGTAACCTGCGTCTGGTGGTGAAAATTGCTCGTCGTTATGGCAATCGTGGTCTGGCATTGCTGGACCTGATTGAAGAGGGCAATTTAGGGCTTATCCGTGCCGTCGAGAAGTTTGATCCGGAACGTGGGTTCCGCTTCTCAACATACGCAACCTGGTGGATCCGCCAGACGATCGAACGGGCGATTATGAACCAAACCCGTACGATCCGACTGCCGATTCACATTGTAAAAGAGCTGAACGTCTATCTGCGTACCGCGCGTGAGTTGTCGCATAAACTGGACCACGAACCGAGTGCAGAAGAGATTGCTGAACAACTGGATAAACCGGTTGATGACGTCAGCCGTATGCTCCGACTCAACGAGCGTATTACCTCGGTAGACACCCCGCTGGGTGGCGATTCCGAAAAAGCGTTGCTGGATATTCTGGCCGATGAAAAGGAAAACGGTCCGGAAGACACCACGCAAGACGATGATATGAAACAGAGCATCGTCAAATGGCTGTTCGAACTGAACGCCAAACAGCGTGAAGTGCTGGCACGTCGTTTTGGTCTGCTGGGGTACGAAGCTGCGACACTGGAAGATGTGGGCCGTGAAATTGGTCTCACTCGTGAACGTGTTCGCCAGATTCAGGTTGAAGGTCTGCGTCGTCTGCGTGAAATTCTGCAGACTCAGGGACTGAATATCGAAGCGC
>NZ_SZWS01000063.1:147053-162310 GCF_005281245.1 Citrobacter sp. wls826 | reverse complement strand
AGGCCAGTCTCATTGAGACTGGCCTTTTTCTTTAGGGCTAACGCTATCGGGCTCTTTTTACTACACCAGACTTTTCAACCGGTAGATCCACTCAAGCGCCTGGCGAGGCGTTAGCGAATCCGGGTCGAGATTTTCCAGCGCATCAACGGCGGGTGACGTTTCTTCCGGTACTGACAGCAGCGACATCTGCGTACCGTCGACCTGGGTTGCGGCAACATTTGGCGCGATGCTTTCCAGTTCGCGCAGTTTTTGCCGCGCACGCTTGATCACCTCTTTCGGTACGCCAGCCAGGGCAGCGACTGCCAGACCATAGCTCTTGCTCGCCGCGCCATCCTGCACGCTGTGCATGAAGGCGATGGTATCACCGTGCTCTAACGCATCCAGATGCACATTAGCGACACCCTCCATTTTCTCCGGTAACTGCGTCAGTTCGAAGTAGTGGGTCGCAAATAAAGTTAATGCTTTGATTTTATTCGCCAGATTTTCTGCGCATGCCCATGCCAGCGACAGGCCGTCGTAGGTGGAGGTACCGCGTCCAATCTCATCCATCAGCACCAGACTGTTCTCGGTGGCGTTATGCAGAATGTTGGCGGTTTCGGTCATTTCTACCATGAAGGTGGAACGACCTGATGCCAGATCATCCGCCGCGCCCACGCGGGTAAAGATACGATCGATAGGCCCGATCTCGACTTTCTGTGCCGGAACGTAGCTGCCGATATAGGCCAGTAGCGCAATCAACGCCGTCTGGCGCATATAGGTACTTTTACCCCCCATGTTTGGGCCGGTGATGATCAGCATTCGTCGCTGAGGCGAGAGGTTAAGCGGGTTGGCGATAAACGGCTCGGTCAGCACCTGTTCAACCACCGGATGGCGTCCCTCGGTAATACGAATGCCGGGTTTATCGGTGAAGATCGGACAGGTGTAATTCAGGGTATAAGCACGCTCCGCGAGGTTGACCAGCACGTCCAACTCCGCCAGCGCGCTGGCGCTCTGTTGCAAATCAGCCAGGTGTGGCAGCAGCATGTCGAACAGTTCGTCATACAGCTGTTTTTCCAGCGCCAGCGCTTTGCCTTTTGAGGTCAGAACTTTGTCTTCGTACTCTTTCAGTTCCGGAATAATGTAGCGTTCGGCGTTTTTCAATGTCTGGCGGCGTACGTAGTTAATTGGCGCCAGATGACTTTGCCCACGGCTGATCTGAATGTAGTAGCCGTGCACGGCGTTAAATCCTACTTTCAGCGTGTCCAGACCGGTGCGTTCGCGTTCGCGGATTTCCAGTCTGTCGAGGTAGTCCGTGGCGCCATCAGCCAGCGCTCGCCACTCATCAAGCTCTTCATTGTAGCCTGGGGCAATGACGCCGCCGTCACGTACGAGCACTGGCGGAGCTTCCACGACGGCACGTTCCAACAGTTCACGCAGCTCAGTAAACTCACCCATTTTCTCGCGCAGCATCTGCACAGGGGCACTGTCTACGTTTTCCAGTTGTGCGCGCAGTTCGGGTAATTGCTGGAAGGCATGACGCATACGGGCCAGATCGCGCGGGCGCGCAGTACGCAGGGCCAGACGCGCCAGAATACGTTCCAGATCGCCTACCTGACGCAGCACGGGTTGTAATTCGCTGGTGGTATCCTGCAGCGCGCCGATGGTCTGTTGGCGCTCGATGAGGATTTTGGTGTCGCGGACCGGCATATGCAGCCAGCGCTTGAGCATACGGCTACCCATCGGTGTCACGGTGCAGTCGAGTACTGAAGCCAGCGTGTTTTCCACCCCGCCCGCCAGGTTCTGGGTGATTTCCAGATTGCGGCGTGTGGCGGCGTCCATGATGATGCTGTCCTGCTGACGCTCCATGGTGATGGAACGAATATGCGGCAGCGAGGTGCGTTGGGTATCTTTTACGTATTGCAGCAGACAGCCGGCAGCGCATAATCCGCGTGGGGCGTTTTCCACGCCAAAGCCAATCAGATCCCGCGTGCCGAACTGCAGATTTAACTGCTGACGGGCGGTATCAATTTCAAATTCCCACAGCGGACGACGACGCAGGCCGCGACGTCCCTCTATCAGCGAGGTTTCGGCAAAATCCTCGGCATACAGCAATTCAGCGGGGTTGGTGCGCTGCAATTCCGCGGCCATGGTTTCGCGGTCAGCGGGTTCACTGACACGAAAACGCCCGGAGCTGATATCCAGCGTAGCGTAGCCGTACCCTTTACTGTCTTGCCAGATGGCGGCCAGCAGGTTGTCCTGGCGTTCCTGCAACAACGCTTCATCACTGATGGTGCCTGGCGTGACAATACGTACCACTTTGCGCTCAACCGGGCCTTTGCTGGTTGCCGGATCGCCAATCTGTTCACAAATAGCAACGGACTCACCCTGATTGACCAGCTTGGCGAGGTAGTTTTCTACCGCATGATGAGGAATGCCTGCCATCGGGATTGGCTCGCCCGCAGATGCGCCGCGTTTGGTCAGGGAGATATCAAGCAGCTGAGACGCGCGTTTCGCATCGTCATAAAACAGTTCGTAAAAGTCGCCCATGCGGTAAAACAGCAGTATTTCCGGGTGCTGAGCCTTCAGCTTGAGATACTGCTGCATCATCGGCGTGTGGTTCGTGAAGTCCGTATCAAGTGACTCTTTCATATCGTTTTTGCTCTTTTTAATCTTTTGGGTACCTGGGTCGTCTCATGCGAGCCCCTGGAAACTCACATAAACCCACAAATTTGTCATTCGAAAGCCGTCTGAAGGGCAGTAACGACGAGCTTTGGCTCGGTCAGAATGGCCTATCTTATCACCGACAACGACTGAGATTCATCCGTAGGTTTTACCGCCAGAACGCTTATTGATTATTCATTTTCCGGCAACGCATAATTCTGGCAGTACAGATAGGGGATCCCCTCTTTGGTAATCAAATACGTCTCTCTATTCAGCGCAAAAAAATCGACGTTGGATACGCTGGTGTTGGTCAGGAAGAAGTCGGGGAGGAGTTCCTGAATGAGACTGGCGGGTGCTGTTTCGCGATTGGAGATTTGGATTTTCTGCGAAATCCAAACCGGGCTTGAGCCGTAGCTGGATTGCGTAAAAAGTACCATGCGTTGCACGGTCTGCTCATTATTTTCGGCATCTTTGATAATGCCATCAATATTCACAATACCTTTGCTGCCGCCGGTTTTGATATCAATGATCCCTCGGAATGAGCTTGTATTGCGTACAATCTCGATGGCAGACCGACAGGTCAGATTATGTAACTGACCATTGTTTTTACTGTACCGGTAGACGGCGGTAACAATTAGCGCAGCAAAACAAAGCAACAGGATAATACCTGTCTGGATGCGGGGCGTTCGGGAATAAAAATTCATTAGCTATCATACCGTGGGTAATAAACCGACTGACAGGCGTTTTCCTGCCTGTTTTTCATCGGTGAGCGACATACAAGCACGGATAATTTTTTGGATTCAGGGTAGGTGGTGATATAGATAAATTTATGGCTCTGACACAGCCCAGGATTTTTGTTGATAAATGCCGTATGTCGGGAGAAGTTACTGGCATCATTATTAAAATAGTACTGACAGTCAGTGGGGGCGTTGTCTGCGGTGATATAGCCGGAGAAATAGTTATCACTGGTTTGCCACGGATACATTATAAGCACACAAATTATCAGGGTAATAGCAAGTATTACCATTTCAGCAGTGGTGATCAAAGGTTGGCGCGCTGTGTCATCTGACAGTTCTTCGATGGCGACATCCGGCACTAACGGTTCTGCTGTAAAAGATACGCTCTCCTCCGGAGTTTCAATCACCTGAATATTGAACTCTTCCTGGATGATCAGCCCTTTGCGGGGGATCGTGGTGATAAGCGGTTGCTCCAGTTCCAGCTGCAGCAAACTTTTGCGCAAAGAGAGAATGCTTTGATAAAAGGCGTTGAAGCTCACCTGGCGGTGATTTTTACCCCAGCCGAATTCCAGTAGTTCGTTTTGGGAAACCACTTGCCCACGATGTTGAATAAGTAATAAAAGACATAATGACGCCGAGTGTTTGAGTTTTATCCGCTGATTGGGTTGATCTATCCGCGCCAGCGATTGTGTAGCTGGCGTAAATATTATTATTTTTTCAATCAGATAACTGACATTGCCAGTCTCAGACATGATGTTTCTACTCTTGCTGGTGCGCCAGGCGGTTGGCGAGTCATGATACCACTTAGCCTATAAAGACCACCAGTATGGACCCGACCCTGCAGCGAGAACCGCGAAGTGTTTCAATTTCGTATCATAATATAACAACAATGATAACTTTTTAATGAAAATAAACCATATATAAATCAATGTATTGTATCTTTTTGGCTACATTGCAAAGAACAGAAAGATGAAATAACAACGACAAAGATGATTGCCATTAATTCTTTATGGACAGCGTCATATACTGCCTGGCGCCACCACGCGAAAACAGCATGAGTCTGAACGCGTCAACGGCACCAGGGAATGCCGGTGGTAGATGTAGATGGGAATAAATGTCAGCTTGTTGGTGAGCTGACATTTATTTTTCGTGTTGAGTAAAAATCCACCCTCGTTTTGACAAAGCCATAATTTGCGGTAGAGAGTCCCATGTTCCAGAAAGATATTGAAAATGCTGTAGTGCTTGTTGGTGATGAAATGAAAAAGTCAGATAATGCCTGGCTGTCCTTACGTAAAAAACGCCAGCGTATTGATCTGAAGAGTGATGGAAATATCTTGTTTCTGGAGAAAGGGGCCGTCTCTGTTCATCGTGTGGAAAATGATTTGGTGATGGTAAGTATTTCTGCGCCGGCCATCCTCGGCTTGCCGCAAATGCGTACGGAAGTTGCCGGACACTATTTACGTTGTGATACCGATTGTGAAATGTGGGCGATGAGTGCACCCAATGCCGAACTTTTGTTCACTGCTAAGAATCTTTGGAAACATGCATTTGATATTTTAACGCTACATCTGCAACGCTATTTTCAGCGAGAAAAATTGCAATCGCATCGCACTATCCGTGAATTGATTATTGAACACCTGAAATATATTTGGTCGATGGAGCCAGAGATGCGTGAAAACACATCTGTGTATACATTCATTCTCGCTCGAAATCATATCTCACGCAGTGCTATCCACAAAGTATTGCAGGAGTTAGTGAGTGACGGAAAAATAATTATGAAGCGAGGGAAACTCTCTTTTTTTGTATGTTAAAGTTAACATTAAAAGCATCTGACGTGTTTTTTTGCACTCAGCTGGAATGATAATGAAAAAACTGGGTTTGTGATTTTTGTTGATTATCAGTATGTTGGTTTTTGTCTTTTTCTTCACCGCTGATGCCAGCTACGCGGAATGTCCATTTTTATCTATAAATTAGTATTTATTTATTAATTTGATATGAATATGATGTTCCCTCCAATAATAACAAAAGTCATATCGCCAATGACCAACGGCAGGCCGGAAAACCTTGAGGCACAGCATAGCCGACTGTTTGGCAACCCTACTACCGATACAACGGATGTTCGCGCTGCACTGCAAAACGCGTTGGATCACAATACCTTTGTCCTGCTGGCCCAGCCTATCGTCAGTACTCGTGGTGATGAATCCTATCATGAGATATTGATCCGCATGCTCAATGAGCACGGGGAATTTCTTTCCCCTGACCATTTTCTGTCGGTTGCACGCGACACAGGGTTAGCACCCGATATCGATCTTTGGGTTATTGAGAACACCCTGAAGTACATGCGCTACCATCCGCTGAGTTGTTTTTCCATTAACCTGGCGCCAGTGACGCTATGTTGTTCAGGTATCGTTGCAAAGATAACTGCGTTGTTGCAGGAATATGTGGTGATACCGCAACGGATTATTTTTGAGATAACCGAGGCTGATACCCTGTCAGATAAAGAACACACGGCAGATACACTACGCTTACTACGTCAATTGGGATGTCGGATCGCGATTGATGACTTCGGTGCCGGGTTTGCAAGCTATGAACGCCTGATGAACATTGAAGCAGATATTTTGAAGATTGATGGGTCTTTCGTTCGTGGGATTATAAAATGTGAGGTTAGTCGCTATATCATCGAATCTTTCTGCCGGGTTGCGGCAATGAAAGGTATGCAGGTTGTCGCCGAGTTTGTTGAAAGTGCCGAAATCCAGATGCACCTGGAACACATGAATGTCGGGTGGTTACAGGGATACCACATTGGCAAGCCACAACCGTTGTTCACGTTAGAGTAATCTATAATCCGTTTATTTAAACGTATCATCACGATGCTGTAATCTGCCGATAATATAACCTCCTGGCGGAGGCTATATTAATATCAAGAACATTAGCAGACCCATAATTTACGGATCCTGTAGCTGAAGCTGATTCTCTAAACGCCGATCGCGCAGGGTTGCATAAATAAAGGTAATCACAAACAGCAGGGAAAATAGTACGACTATGGTGGGAGCCGGTGCGCTGTCGATGAAAAATGACAGGTACACGCCCATAAATGAGGTAATGACCGACATCGCCACCGCCAGCCATAAGGCGTGGGAAAATTTCCGCGTCATTAAAATCGCGATGGCGCCAGGTGCAATCAGTAATGAAATTGACAAAATAATCCCTACCGATTTTAGCGTGGCGACAATCGTCAGGGCGATCATGCACAACAGGCCGTAATGCAGCAGTGCGGTGTTAAGCCCACTGGCCTTTGCCTGATGTGGGTCGAACGCATGCAGCAGCAAATCTTTCCATTTAAGTCCGATGACAAGCGCGATCCCCAGAGTAATAACCGCGGTTTGCATGATATCGCTTAACGATACGCCCAGCATGTCGCCGAACAGAATATGATCGAGATGGACTTCCGACTGGATAGAGACGTACAGCACCAGACCCGCACCAAACATCCCGGAGAAAACAATACCCATGATGGTGTCGCGCTTAATGCGGCTGTTATCGTCGAGGTATCCGGTCGCCACCGCGCAGAACAGACCGGCGATAAACGCGCCAATTGCCAGCGGGATGCCCGCAATCCACGCCAGGACAATCCCTGGGAAAACCGCATGACTCATGGCATCGCCCATAAGCGCCCAGCCTTTGAGTACTAAAAATACCGACAGCAGCGCGCAGGGCACGGCGACGATGGTAGAGATGACCAGCGCATTAACCATAAAGCTAAACTGAAAAGGTTCCAGCAGCGTTGTTAAGATCATACTTGCTCCTTGTTCACCAGACGGGCGCGGCGGCGATTTGCCAGCAGACCGTGTTTTGGTGCGAAGACAAATGCCAGCAGGAACAGCAGCGTTTGCAGAACGACGATAATTCCGCCGGTTGCACCGTCCAGCCAGTAGCTTAGCCAGGCGCCGAAAAAGCTGGTCAGGCTGCCGAGCGCCACGGCGATGGTGAGTAGGCGAGGAAAACGATCGGTCAGCAGCCAGGCCGTCGCACCGGGCGTAACCACCAGGCAAATCACCAGAAAGGCGCCGACGGTTTGCAGTGCGGCGATCGTGGAAACGGAGAGCAACGTAAAAAACAATAGTTTCAGCCGACCCGGATTAAGACCGATAGACCGCGCGTGATTTTCATCAAAAAAGACCACCATCAGATCTTTCCACTTCAAAAACAGAATGGTCAGCGAAACCACGCCGATGATCGCCAGTTGCAGAATATCTTCCGGCGCAATCGCCAGGATGTTACCCAGAATAATGGTCTGGATGTTCACCGACATCGGATTAAGCGACACCATAAACAGCCCGATACCGAAAAAGGACGAAAAAATCAGCCCGATAATGGCATCTTCCTTCAGGCGTGAACGCTGATTGAGAAACAGCATGCTGCCCGCCGCCAGTCCACCGGAAAGAAATGCGCCCAGCGCAAAGGGAAGCCCTAACATATAGGCTCCGGCCACGCCTGGAACGATCGAGTGCGACAGCGCATCGCCAATCAGCGACCAGCCTTTGAGCATCAGATAGCAGGAGAGAAATGCGCACAGGCCGCCGACCATCGCCGAAACCCACATGGCGTTGAGCATGTACTGGTAGCCAAACGGCTCCGTCAGCCAGTTCATGATTGCTCCCCCTCGCTTGCCGCGCGTCGCGAAATAAACGGACGTTCATCATCGGTAATCACGTGTTGTTCACCGCCGCTCAGCGCGACGTGACGCAGAACGCCGCTGAATGCCAGCTCGAGATTCTCGTGGGTAAAGGTGGTTTCGGTTGGCCCACTTGCCAGCACCGTGCCCTTAATCATCACCGTGTAATCGCAAAATTCGGTTACGGATCCCAGATTATGGGTAGAGACCAGCATGGTCCGGCCTTCATCACGCAGTTCACGCAGCAGATCGATGATCCGGGCCTCGGTTTTCACATCCACGCCGGTGAAGGGTTCATCCAGTAAAATAACCTGCCCGTCCTGTGCGATGGCTCTTGCCAGAAAAACGCGTTTTTTCTGCCCGCCGGACAGTTCACCTATCTGGCGATGGCGATAGTCCAGCATATCTACCCGCGCCAGCGCCGCATCCACGCAGTCGTGGTCGATCTGTTTTGGTCGACGCAGCCAACCCATATGGCCAAAGCGGCCCATCATCACTACATCTTCCACCAGTACCGGAAACGACCAGTCCACCTCTTCTGACTGGGGGACATAGGCGATAAGATTCTGTTTGAGCGCCTTATTAACCGGTTGTTGCAGAATAGATATTTTCCCTTTCGCCAACCGGACAAAACCCATCAGCGCTTTAAAAAGCGTTGATTTTCCCGAACCGTTTACGCCGACCAGAGCGGCAATTGAGCCGCCCGGAACCTGAAAAGTGGCATCCCGCAGCGCGGTGTGGCCGTTGCGATACGTCACCGTAACCTGATTCACGGTAATCGCAGATTGACTCATTTTTGGCTCCTTAACCCGTCGTTGATGCCGCTGACGATGGTTTCTGTCGTCACGCGCAGTAAATCCAGATAGGTCGGTACCGGACCATCGGCAGCGCTGAGCGAATCGACATACAGCACGCCGCCGTAATACGCGCCAGACTCGCGGGCGACCTGACGCGCAGGTTTGTCGGACACGGTGCTTTCGCTAAATACGGTAGGGATTTGATGTTTTCTGATCGCATCGATCACTTTGCGTACCTGCTTGGGCGTGCCTTGCTGATCGGCATTGATCGGCCATAGATACAGCTCTTTCAGGCCGTTATCACGCGCGAGGTAAGAGAATGCGCCTTCGCTGGTGACCAGCCAGCGTTTATCAGCAGGGAGCTTCGCCAGTTCTGCATGCAGTGGCGCCAGAGTCTGCTGGATTTTCGCTTTATAATTCTCCGCATTTTTCTGGTAGGTTGCGGCATGGTCGGGATCGTATTTCATCAACGCATCGCGAATGTTATCCACGTAGATAAGCGCGTTCTCCGCTGACATCCAGGCATGCGGATTCGGTTTGCCGTTGTATGGCCCTTCGCTGATACCCATTGGCTGCACGCCATTTGAGACCATGACCTCCGGTACGCCGGACAAATTTTGATAGAAGCGGGCAAACCATAGTTCGAGGTTAAGGCCGTTGGAGAGAATAAGCTGTGCGCCTTGTGCCCGTTTAATATCCCCCGGTGTGGGTTGATATTCGTGAATTTCTGCCCCGGGTTTGGTGATGGAACTGACGTCCGCCGCGTCACCTGCCACATTGCTTGCCATATCGGCAATCACCGTAAAGGTGGTTATCACTTTGAACTTTTCTTTCGCCCAGGCAGGTGACAGCGTAAGCGCCGTTAACACGCTGGCAAGGAGAAATGACTTCAGATGGGGCAGATGCGGCATAGTATCCCTCACAACAAAGTGGTTAATTTATCATCGAATATAGCCTTTGCTATGTTATATAGCACACGGCATAAACAAATGAAAATAATTCTTATTTGCGTAGGGTGCTAAGGAATGTATCACCCCCAGGCAATAGTCCTGCGCTTAGTTAAGGTGTATTATTTATGCAACTTAATTATGGAGGCATCATGTCCGGCAAACGTATTGCACGTGAGAAAATGACGATCCAGAGAATGATCTCGCTGTATGAGAGCCAGTGTCCGCAGGCTTCAGATGAACCGGGGCATTACGATGCGTTGTTTGCCTATGCGCAAAAGCGCCTGGATAAATGCGTATTTGGTGAGGAAAAACCGGCCTGCAAACAGTGTCCGGTGCACTGTTACCAGCCCGCTAAACGCGAAGAGATGAAGCAAATTATGCGTTGGGCTGGACCCAGAATGCTCTGGCGTCATCCGATCCTGACCGTGCGTCATCTGATTGATGACAAACGTCCGGTGCCGGAGTTACCCGAGAAATACCAGCGGAAGAAGTGATTTAGCAATTCTATGCCGGATGGCGGCTGCGCCTTATCCGGCCGACAAAGACAAACGCACCAGTGGCGTAGGCCCGATAAGCGTAGCGCTATCGGGCAATAATCCGTTAAACCAGTGCGTCCTTATCAATGCCCAGGCGCTTCATGCGCGAGAGTAACGTTGTGCGTTTCAACCCCAGTCTTTGTGCCGCGCCTTTAGGACCGGCGACAACGCCATTGGTTTCTTTCAGAACGCGCATTATCAGCTGGTATTCATCTTCGCCATCCTGCGCGACTTCGGTCGCCACCGGCGGCGTAGACGGCGCCATAGCGATTACATCCGGCAAGGACAGTTGCAGCACGTTGCCCCGGGTGAGCAGAACCGCGCGTTCTACGACGTTTTCCAGCTCGCGCACGTTACCCGGCCATTCCATGTTGCTCAGCGTACGCAGGGCTTCGGCGGGAATGCTGTCGATATTGCGCCCCATCCGGCGGGCAATTTTGAAGGTGAAGGCTTTCACCAGCAGCGGAATATCTTCCGGGCGCTCGCGCAGCGGCGGCAGATGGATCGGGAAGACGTTCAGTCGATAGTAGAGATCGTTACGAAACTCGCGATCGGCGACCATCTTTTTCAGATCGCGGTTAGTGGCAGCGATCAAGCGAACGTCGGTCTGGATCAGCTTATTGCTGCCCAGACGTTCAAACTCCTGCTCCTGCAGAACGCGCAGCAGCTTGGGCTGAAGCTCCAGAGGCATGTCGCCAACTTCATCGAGAAATAACGAACTTTTGTCCGCCAGTTCAAAGCGTCCAATCCGCTGCGTGCTGGCCCCGGTAAATGCGCCACGCTCATGGCCAAACAGATCGCTTTCCAGCAATCCGGCAGGCATTGCCGCGCAGTTCATTTTCACCATCCGACGGGCGTTACGTCCGCTCAGGTTGTGAATTGCTCGTGCAATCAGCTCCTTACCCGTCCCGGTTTCACCAAGAATCAGGACAGTGCTGTCGCTTTGCGCCACCATTTCGACCTGTTTGAGTACGCTGTACATCGCTTCGCTGCGGCCAATGATTTCTCCGAACTCACTCTCCACGTTGTTGAGTTGTTCAGTCAGCGCCAGGTTTTCATCGACCAGCCGCTCCTTCAGGCGGTGGATCTCCTGGTAGGCGAGGGCGTTATCCACGGCGATCGCCACGCGTTCTGCGATTTGGCGCAGCAGTTTGAGATTGGCGGTGGTGAATACTTTCTCTTCGCATTGCGCCAGCTTAAGTACGCCGAGCATATTATTGCCGGACATCAGCGGCAGCAGGCACAGAGTCTGTAGCTGGTTGCCCCAGGTTTCGAACAACATTCTTTCGTAAGGGGCCAGGGTATCGCGTTCGCTCAGGTTAATCAGCAGCATCTCTTTGCTTTTGAAGACCCGTTCAGAGAGCGTGCCGGCTTCGTCCACTTCACTTTGTTCGTGTGCCGGATGATGTTCATCCAGATAGTGAGTGGAATAAATGCTGAGCTTGTTTTTGCGATCGCTGCGTAACACGATGCTGATGGCATCAATGTCGAAGTAGTGATGGATCTCTTTAGCGACTTCGCTGACCAGCTCATCAATATCCAGGCGGGAGAGCACAGCATTGGTGATGGCGACCAGGATGCGAAAGTTATCACGCTCACGGCACAGGAGATCGTAATCGACATTGTTGCTGACCCGGCTTTGAATTTGTTCAGCAACGACGCCGACTATTTGGGTGAAGGTCTGCAGCCGGTTGTACTCTTTTTCACTCCACGGTTGGTCTTCGTTACGGATAAATTCGCAACCGCCAAAGATTCGTCCATCTGCCGCCAGCGGCAGCAGGCAGTAGTGACCAAATTTAGAATACAGCCCGCCAGAGGCCAGCTGTGGCCAGGTTTCGTTAAACTCGTGATAGTTGCAGTGCAGCGCATCGGGGCGAGACAAAATACGGCGTACCGGGCCATGCGCCAGCACCGTTTCGTCTTCATAATCGATGGGGTTACCATTTTCACGCGTCGCAAAATAACGCGCACGCTGCGTTTGTGCCTGCCATAAGACAATAGCCGCGCAGTCGGCCAGCGCTGAACGCTTGACCAGTTGCGAAAGCGCCTCGCTGAGAGACGGCAGGTCGGGCTGCTGTAATAATGTACGAGTAATATCGAACAGGCCTTGCTGTCCGAGGTCACTCATCGGTGTATACGACATATTGCTTTTCCAGGAAAAGCACCGCAGAACGGTGCGAAAACGGTAAATGAATTATAGGTATAAGTCGTAAATTATTGCCGGACTGGTCCCGCTACACGAACCGTAGACCCGATCGGCAAAACGCCATCAGGTGATATTGCAGCGTTAAGGCCGGATGTCGACGCAAATGCGTCTTACCCGGCCTACAGCTTGCTGCCAACCGGCTGTTAGCATATACGAGGTAATGGTTCGGCGTGTGGTAAATCGAGAGTGCGTTTCACGCCGTAGAGTCCGGCAAGACGCACACCTTTGCGTTCTACCACTTCACCAATCATTGCGGCATCGCGTCCTAACGGATGTGCGCGCAGCGCGGCAAGCACCGTTTCAGCAGCCTGACGCTCAACGGCAATCACCAGCTTGCCTTCGTTAGCAAAGTTAAGCGCATCCAGACCCAGCAGTTCGCAAACGCCACGCACCGCGGGCTTCACGGGCAGGGCCGCTTCAGACAGCTCAATACCAAACCCGCATGAGGCGGCAAATTCATGCGTTACCGCATTTACGCCGCCACGGGTCGCGTCACGCAGCGCCTTCACGCCGGGAATATCACGCAGCGTCTGGATAAGCGGTGTCAATACCGCGCAGTCGCTGACCAGTTCGCCATCAAGACCCAGCTGTTCGCGCAGGTTAAGGATAGTTGCGCCGTGATCGCCAAGCGTACCGCTGACCAGCAGCACATCGCCTGGGCCGAGGGTCTGTGCGCCCCAGTGAATGTTGGCGGGGATCGCCCCCATTCCGGCCGTGTTGATGAACAGCTTGTCTGCAGCGCCGCGCTGCACGACTTTGGTATCGCCGGTCACGATGGCGATGCCTGCTTCACGCGCGGTCGCCGCCATACTGTTGACGACGGTTTTCAACGTCTCCATCGGCAAACCCTCTTCGAGGATAAAACCGCAGGAGAGGTAGCGAGGGATCGCGCCGCTGACCGCCACGTCGTTAGCCGTACCGCAGATGGCCAGCTTGCCGATATTGCCACCCGGGAAGAACAACGGATCGATAACATAGCTGTCGGTTGAAAACGCCAGACGATCGCCTTCTGCAACCAGTTGCGCCAGATCCAGACGGGCCTGATCTTCTTGTTCCGCCAGCCACGGATTAGCAAAAGCCTCCATAAACAGACTGTTGATCAACTGCTGCATAGCCTGACCGCCGCTACCGTGGGCGAGTTGTACGCTGTTCATGCTTCACACTCCTGCTGACGATACTGATACCAGGCGGCACATGCGCCTTCTGAGGAGACCATCAGGGCGCCAAACGCGGTCTCCGGGTTACAGGTTTTGCCAAATAGCGGGCACTGATGCGGTTTGCATCTGCCGGTCAATACCTCGCCGCAACGCGCGCGCGGATCGTCATACACCTGCTGCGGCGCTGGCTGGAAATGCGCTTCGGCATCAAAGCGCTGATAGTCTGGCGTCAGGTGAACGCCAGAGGATTCAATGACGCCCAGACCGCGCCATTCGCTATCGCCATTGACGCAGAACACTTCGGCGATGGCCTGTTGCGCTAACAGGTTACCGGCGTCCGGCACCACGCGGCGATACTGGTTTTCGACCTGGCTATGCGCGGCAATCTTCTGTTCAATCAACATCACCACGCCCTGCAACAGATCGAGCGGTTCGAAACCGGCGACCACCAACGGACGATGGAAATCTGAAGCAATGAAATTATAGGCATCAGTGCCAATCACCATGCTGACATGGCCCGGCGCTAAGAAGGCGTCGATGCCGTTGTCCGGCTGTTCCAGCAGGCTGCGCAGCGTAGGGATAAGCGTGATGTGCTGGCAGAAAAAGTAAAAGTTCTGCACGTCACGCTGTTTTGCCTGCTGAAGGGTGATGGCGGTGGTTGGCATTGTGGTTTCAAAACCCAGGCCAAAGAACACAACCTTACGCGTTGGGTTTTCCTGCGCCAGCTTCAGCGCATCCATCGGTGAATAGACGATGCGGATATCCGCGCCGCGCGCTTTGGCTTGTAGCAAAGAACCTTGTTTACCCGGAACGCGCATCGCATCGCCAAAGGTGCAAAAAATCACTTCAGGATGGCTGGCGATTTCCACACAGCTGTCGATTCTGCCCATCGGCAGAACGCAAACCGGGCAGCCCGGGCCATGAATAAACTCGACGTTGTCAGGCAGCAATTGGTCGAGACCGAACTTGAAGATAGCGTGGGTATGACCACCACACACTTCCATGATGCGCAGCGGGCGTTCAGCAGTGTAGGGGAGGTGTGCGGCACGTTCACACAGGTGCTCTATCAACTGCATCACCTGTTCTGGTGCGCGGTATTCGTCAACAAAACGCATTATTTTTCCTCGCCATACAACAACGCGCCGACATCCGGCTCAACGTCAAACATGTTTTGCAGCGCGTCGAGCGTGTCGCGCGCTTCAGCTTCATTAATGATGCTCATGGCAAAGCCGACGTGGACCAGTACCCACTGGCCCAGACGGGGTTGACCGTGTTCATCGCAGCTTCCGACCAGCGTCAGGTCGACGTCGCGCTGAATACCGCAAACGTCGACTTTGGCCTGGTTGCCATCAATGGTGCGGATTTGACCCGGAACACCTATGCACATCGCTGCGTCTCCAGCCAGGAGAGCCATTGGTCCATGCCTTCGCCACTGGTGGCGGAAATCAGGATAATCTCAATTTCCGGGTTCACTTCCCGGGCGCTGGCGATGCACTTTTCTACGTCAAAATTGAGGTACGGCAGTAGGTCTACTTTGTTGAGCAGCATCAGCGACGCGG
>NZ_SZWS01000063.1:143940-146992 GCF_005281245.1 Citrobacter sp. wls826 | reverse complement strand
GGCTTGTCTTCGCCTTCGGTGACGGAAAGCACCGCCACTTTATGGCGTTCGCCGAGGTCGAAGCTAGCCGGGCAAACCAGGTTCCCGACGTTTTCAATGAACAGGATGCCGTTGTCTTCAAGCGGCAAACGTGGCGCGGCGTCAGCAATCATTTGTGCGTCAAGGTGGCAACCTTTACCGGTGTTGACCTGGATGGCGGGCGTACCTGTGGCGCGAATACGGGCGGCATCGTTAACCGTCTGCTGGTCGCCTTCAATGACGGCGCAAGGCACGCTGTCTTTGAGCTTCATCAGCGTTTCGGTCAGCAGCGTGGTTTTACCGGAGCCTGGGCTTGAGACAAGGTTTAATACCAGATGTTGACGGGCAGCAAAGCGGGCGCGGTTGCGCTCGGCCAGACGGTTGTTTTTATCCAGCACGTCAATTTCCACTTCCAGCATCCGGCGCTGACTCATGCCTGGTGCGTGGGTGCCTGCTTCACCGTGACCGTAATGCAAATCGCCTTCTTCAGTCTGGCTCGGTGTGAAACTGGAGGTCTTCACCCCGGTAATATTCAGCGCCGGACGAGCCGCTGGGGCAAATGGCGCGCTGCGAAACGCCGAGTGGGGATTATGCTCATCACCCTCTATATAAAGGTTGCCTTCAGCGCAACCACATGTCGTACACATCGCTCACTCCTGATTTATTACTTGCGATACTTCAGTTGCCGGATGATGACGCTTAGGCGTCGGCATCCGGCGCTGGAGTTTCATCTATTTCAATACGTCGAATCTGTAAGCCGTCATCGGCCACAATTCTCAGCATATCGCTGTTGCATTGCGGACATCTGCGCACGCGTTGCGTCAGTAAGGTGACGTATTGCTGACAAGATTCGCACCAACATTCGGCTTCTTGTTCTTCGAGGTGGAGTTTACAACCTTCTGCAAGGGTCCCGCGGCATACCAGATCAAAACAAAAGGCGAGAGCGCTGGTTTCTACGCAAGAAAATGCGCCAATTTTGAGCCAGACCCCAGTTACTCGTTGAGCACCGTATTGCGTGGCCTGTTGTTCAATCAATTCCAGTGCCCGTTGGCAGAGGGTTATTTCGTGCATACCGCCTCCTATGAAGTTGCCGTATTAAAAGCAATAAACATGCCAGCTTGAATTTTTTCTATCGTGACAATGACGACGATGACGAAATGACATGTCGTCACCGCTCTTTGATTTTTTATCTATATGAAAATTAAAGTTTTTAATTTTGGCATGAAATGTGCTTAAAGCTGTTCATCTCTGCTAAACGGGTAACCTGACATGACTATTTGGGAAATAAGCGAAAAAGCCGATTACATCGCTGAACGGCATCGTCGCCTACAGGACCAGTGGCGTATTTACTGCAACTCGCTGGTTCAGGGGATCACCCTGTCAAAAGCGCGTTTGCATCATGCAATGAGCTGCGCACCGGACAAGGATCTCTGCTTCGTCCTTTTTGAACACTTCACTATCTACGTCACGCTGGCGGACGGCTTTAACAGCCACACCATCTAGTACTACGTTGAAACGAAAGACGGTGATGATAAGCAACTGATTGCACAGGCTGAGTTGACCATCGACGGTAAGGTTGATGAGCGTATCAGCAACCGCGATCGCGAGCAGGTGCTGGAGCACTATCTCGAAAAAATCGCCACCGTCTACGACAGCCTCTATACCGCGGTTGAAAACAATATGCCGGTGAATTTAAGCCAGCTGATTGAGGGACATAGCCCGGCTTAAGCCTTGGGTGTGCCCACTTTTGTCATGATGCACTTTCATACTGCGTCACGACGTTTAGGGAATGGGCATGTCGAAAAATGTCGAAATGACATTTTCCAGACATGTTTTCGTCAAAAATGACTATCACCTGAGGAATGCCTGGTGAATCGTTTTGTAATTGCTGACTCCACTCTTTGCATCGGCTGCCACACCTGTGAAGCCGCCTGCTCAGAGACACATCGCCAGCATGGCCTGCAGTCAATGCCGCGCCTGAAAGTGATGTTAAATGAAAAAGAATCCGCCCCGCAGCTTTGCCACCATTGCGAAGATGCGCCTTGCGCCACCGTTTGTCCGGTTAATGCGATTAATCGCGTTGATGGTGCCGTGCAGCTGAATGAAAGCCTGTGTGTAAGCTGCAAACTGTGCGGGATCGCCTGTCCGTTTGGCGCGATTGAGTTTTCCGGTAGCCGTCCGCTGCATATCCCGGCAAACGCCAATACGCCAAAAGCGCCTCCGGCTCCGCCAGCGCCTGCCCGCGTGAGCACGTTGCTGGACTGGGTTCCGGGTATTCGTGCCATCGCGGTGAAATGCGATCTGTGCAGTTTTGACGAGCTTGGTCCGGCCTGCGTACGCATGTGCCCGACCAAAGCCCTGCACCTGGTGAGTAACGTGGATATTGCCCGCGCCAGCAAACGTAAGCGTGAGCTGACTTTCAATACCGACTTCGGCGATCTCACCTTGTTTCAGCAGGCTCAGAGTGGGGATGCAAAATGAGCGCAATTTCACTGATTAACAGCGGCGTAGCCTGGTTTACGGCGGCTGCGGTTCTGGCATTTCTGTTTTCATTTCATAAACCGCTGAGCGGCTGGATTGCCGGGGTTGGCGGTGCGGTTGGCAGCCTGTGTACGGCGGCTGCGGGTTTCACCGTACTGACTAATGCGCTGGCTTTAAGCGGTGTGATGCCGTTTATTGGTCACAGTGTGCAAATTACCCCGTTGAACGCTATCTGGCTGATTACGCTGGGCCTGTGCGGCCTGTTTGTCAGCCTGTACAACATTGACTGGCATCGTCATCCGCAGGTAAAAGCCAACGGGCTGCTGGTGAATCTGCTGATGGCCGCGGCGGTATGTGCGGTGGTTGCCAGCAACCTCGGAACGCTGGTGGTGATGGCGGAAATCATGGCGCTGTGTGCCGTGTTCCTCACCGGCTGCAGCAAAGAGGGCAAACTGTGGTTTGCGCTGGGCCGTGTCGGCACGCTGCTGCTGGCTATTGCCTGCTACCTGGTGTGGCAACGCTACGGCACCCTGGAGCTGCGCCTGCTTGACCT
>NZ_SZWS01000063.1:135049-143900 GCF_005281245.1 Citrobacter sp. wls826 | reverse complement strand
GGAGCTGCCGCTCGGGTCTGATATCTGGCTGCTGGGCGTGGCGGGTTTTGGCCTGCTGGCCGGGATTATTCCGCTGCACGGATGGGTGCCACAGGCACACGCCAACGCCAGCGCACCGGCTGCGGCGCTGTTCTCTACCGTCGTCATGAAGGTGGGTCTGCTGGGTATTCTCTCCCTGTCGCTGCTGGGCGGTAACGCGCCGCTGTGGTGGGGCATTACGCTGCTGGTGCTGGGAATGATCACCGCGTTTGTCGGCGGTCTGTATGCACTGATGGAACACAACATTCAGCGTCTGCTGGCATATCACACGCTGGAAAACATCGGCATTATTCTGCTGGGTCTGGGCGCAGGCGTAACCGGAATTTCCCTGAATCAACCTGCACTGATTGCGCTGGGTTTGACCGGCGGTCTGTACCACCTGGTAAACCACAGCCTGTTCAAAAGCGTTCTGTTCCTGGGCGCAGGCAGCATCTGGTTCCGTACCGGTCATCGTGATATCGAAAAACTGGGCGGTATCGGTAAACGTATGCCGGTTATCTCTCTGGCGATGCTGTTTGGCCTGATGGCGATGGCCGCACTGCCGCCGCTGAACGGTTTTGCCGGTGAGTGGGTTATCTACCAGTCCTTCTTTAAGCTTGGCAACAGCGGCGCGTTTGTCGGTCGTCTGTTAGGACCGTTGCTGGCGGTAGGACTGGCGATTACCGGCGCGCTGGCGGTGATGTGTATGGCGAAAGTCTATGGGGTTACGTTCCTTGGTGCACCGCGCACGAAGGAAGCTGAAAATGCCTGCTGCGCGCCAATCCTGATGGGCGTTAGCGTAGTCGCGTTGGCTATCTGCTGCGTGATTGGGGGCGTTGCTGCGCCGTGGCTGCTGCCGATGATCTCCGCTGCCGTTCCGCTGCCGCTGGAAACCGCGAACACCACCGTTTCTCAGCCAATGATCACGCTGCTGCTGATCGCATGTCCGCTGCTGCCGTTCATCATCATGGCGATTTTCAAAGGCAACCGTCTGCCATCGCGTTCACGCGGTGCGGCATGGGTGTGTGGTTACGATCACGAGCAGTCAATGGTCATTACCGCACACGGTTTTGCCATGCCGGTGAAAGAAGCCTTTGCGCCGGTACTCAAACTGCGCAAATGGCTGAATCCGGTATCACTGGTTCCGGGCTGGCAGAATGCGGCTGCACCGGTGCTGTTCCGTCGCCTGGCGCTGATTGAGCTGGCGGTACTGGTGGTGATTGTGGTTTCACGAGGAGCCTGAGAATGAGTGTTTTATATCCGTTAATTCAGGCGCTGGTGCTGTTTGCCGTTGCGCCGCTGCTGTCCGGTATTACCCGCGTGGCACGTGCGCGTTTGCACAATCGCCGCGGTCCGGGCGTTTTGCAGGAATACCGCGACATCATCAAACTGCTGGGCCGTCAGAGCATTGCGCCTGCGGATTCCAGTTGGGTTTTCCGCCTGACGCCGTTTGTGATGGTGGGTGTGATGCTGACTATCGCCACCGCGTTGCCGGTAGTGACCGTTGGCTCACCACTGCCGCAACTGGGCGATCTGATCACCTTAATTTACCTGTTCGCCATCGCCCGCTTCTTCTTCTCTATCGCGGGCCTGGATACCGGTAGCCCGTTTACCGCTATTGGCGCCAGCCGCGAAGCGATGCTCGGCGTGCTGGTTGAACCTATCCTGCTGCTGGGTCTGTGGGTTGCGGCGCAGGTTGCTGGCTCAACGCATATCAGCAATATCGCCGATACCATTTATCACTGGCCAGCTGCACGCAGCATTCCGTTGATTCTGGCGCTGTGCGCCTGTGCTTTCGCCACCTTTATCGAAATGGGCAAACTGCCGTTCGATCTGGCAGAGGCAGAGCAGGAGCTGCAGGAAGGTCCATTGACCGAATACAGCGGCAGCGGTTTTGCGGTGCTGAAATGGGGCATTAGCCTTAAGCAACTGGTCGTTCTGCAAATGTTCGTTGGCGTGTTCCTGCCGTGGGGACAGATGGAAACCTTCGCCTCGGGTGGGCTGCTGCTGGCGCTGGTGATTGCCGTCGTCAAACTGGTTCTCGGCGTGCTGGTCATCGCCCTGTTCGAAAACAGCATGGCGCGTCTGCGTTTTTGCGCCACTTCACGCGTGACCTGGGCCGGTTTTGGGTTTGCGTTTTTAGCGTTCGTCTCCTTGCTGGTGGCGTGATTTAAGAGAGTTTGAGCATGTCTGAAGAAAAATTAGGTCAACAATATCTCGCGGCGCTGCACCAGGCCTTCCCGGGCGTCGTGCTGGATGAAGCCTGGCAGACCAAAGATCAGCTGACGATCACCGTCAAGGTGAACTACCTGCCGGAAGTGGTGGAGTTCCTGTACTACAAACAGGGCGGCTGGTTGTCCGTGCTGTTTGGTAACGACGAACGTCAGCTGTGCGGTCATTATGCCGTTTACTACGTGCTGTCGATGGAGCAGGGAACCAAGTGCTGGATTACCGTGCGCGTTGAGGTCGATGCCAATAAGCTGGAGTTCCCGTCCGTCACGCCGCGCGTGCCTGCTGCGGTCTGGGGCGAGCGCGAAGTGCGCGATATGTACGGTTTGATCCCGGTTGGTTTGCCCGATGAGCGTCGTCTGGTACTGCCGGATGACTGGCCGGACGAACTCTACCCGCTGCGTAAAGACAGCATGGATTATCGCCAGCGCCCCGCGCCGACTACCGATGCTGAAACCTACGAGTTCATCAACGAACTGGGAGACAAGAAAAATAATGTAGTGCCGATTGGCCCACTGCACGTCACCTCTGATGAACCCGGTCACTTCCGTCTGTTTGTTGACGGCGAGAACATCATCGACGCCGACTACCGTCTGTTCTATGTCCACCGCGGCATGGAGAAGCTGGCGGAAACCCGCATGGGTTACAACGAAGTGACCTTCTTGTCCGACCGCGTGTGCGGCATTTGCGGCTTTGCGCACAGCACCGCCTATACCACCTCCGTCGAGAACGCGATGGGCATCGTCGTGCCGGAACGTGCGCAGATGATCCGCGCCATTCTGCTGGAAGTTGAACGCCTGCACTCGCACCTGCTGAACCTCGGCCTGGCCTGTCACTTTACCGGTTTTGACTCCGGCTTTATGCAGTTCTTCCGCGTGCGTGAAACCTCCATGAAGATGGCGGAGATCCTCACCGGGGCACGTAAAACTTACGGTCTGAACCTGATCGGCGGTATTCGTCGTGATCTGTTGAAAGAGGATATGATCCAGACCCGTCAACTGGCGCAGCAGATGCGTCGTGACGTGCAGGAACTGGTCGATATGCTGCTCAGCACGCCGAACATGGAACAGCGTACCGTAGGTATTGGTCGTCTGGATCCGGAAATTGCCCGTGACTTCAGTAACGTCGGCCCGATGGTACGCGCCAGCGGCCATGCGCGTGACACCCGCGCCGATCACCCGTTTGTGGGCTATGGTCTGCTGCCGATGGAAGTTCACAGTGAGCAGGGTTGCGACGTTATTTCTCGTCTGAAAGTCCGTATCAATGAAGTCTACACCGCACTGAATATGATCGACTTTGGTCTGGACAACCTGCCAGGCGGCCCGCTGGCTGTGGAAGGTTTCACCTACATTCCACACCGCTTTGCGCTGGGCTTTGCTGAAGCGCCGCGCGGGGATGACATCCACTGGAGTATGACTGGCGACAACCAGAAACTGTATCGCTGGCGCTGTCGCGCGGCGACTTACGCCAACTGGCCGACGCTGCGCTACATGCTGCGTGGCAACACCGTTTCCGATGCCCCGCTGATTATCGGTAGCCTCGATCCTTGCTACTCCTGTACCGACCGTATGACCGTGGTCGATGTGCGTAAGAAGAAGAGCAAAGTCGTGCCGTACAAAGAACTTGAGCGCTACAGCATCGAGCGTAAAAACTCGCCGCTGAAATAAGGAATCGCCATGTTTACCTTTATCAAAAAAGTCATCAAAACCGGGGCGCCGACATCGTCGTATCCGCTGGAGCCGATTGCGGTCGATAAAAACTTCCGTGGCAAACCGGAACACAATCCGCAGCAGTGCATTGGCTGTGCGGCCTGTGTGAATGCGTGCCCGTCGAACGCGCTGACGGTAGAAACCGATCTGGTTACCCATGAGCTGGCGTGGCAGTTCAATCTCGGCCGTTGCATCTTCTGCGCCCGCTGCGAAGAAGTCTGCCCGACGGCGGCAATCAAGCTGTCGCAGGAGTATGAACTGGCGGTGTGGAAGAAAGAGGATTTCCTGCAGCAGTCCCGCTTTGCGCTGTGTAATTGTCGCGTATGTAACCGCCCATTTGCGGTACAAAAAGAGATCGATTACGCCATTGCGCTACTTAAGCACAACGGCGACAGCCGTGCGGAAAACCACCGTGAAAGCTTTGAGACCTGCCCGGATTGTAAGCGCCAGAAATGCCTGGTGCCGTCTGACCGTATTGAACTGACTCGCCATATGAAAGAGGCCAGCTGATGAGCAATTTATTAGGCCCACGTGACGCCAACGGTATTCCGGTACCGATGACGGTGGATGAATCCATTGCCAGCATGAAAGCATCGCTGCTTAAAAGCATCAAGCGTTCAGCGTACGTTTACCGTGTGGACTGCGGCGGCTGCAACGGCTGTGAAATCGAAATCTTCGCTACGCTTTCTCCGCTGTTTGATGCCGAACGTTTTGGTATCAAAGTTGTACCATCACCGCGCCATGCGGATATCCTGCTGTTTACCGGCGCGGTAACGCGTGCCATGCGCTCTCCGGCGCTGCGCGCCTGGCAGTCTGCGCCAGATCCGAAAATTTGTATCTCTTACGGTGCCTGCGGTAACAGCGGCGGTATCTTCCACGACTTATACTGCGTATGGGGCGGCACGGATAAAATCGTACCGGTGGATGTGTATATTCCTGGCTGTCCGCCAACGCCTGCGGCTACGCTGTACGGTTTTGCAATGGCGCTGGGTCTGCTGGAACAAAAAATTCACGCGCGTGCGCCAGGTGAACTGGACGAACAGCCGGCTGAAATTCTGCATCCGGACATGGTTCAGCCGCTGCGCGTGAAGGTGGATCGTGAAGCCCGCCGTCTGGCGGGCTACCGCTATGGTCGCCAGATTGCTGATGACTATATGACACAGTTAGGGCAGGGCGAGCATCAGGTGGCGCGCTGGCTGGAAGCGGAAAATGATCCGCGTCTGACCGAGATCGTCACGCATCTTAATCATGTTGTCGAAGAGGCGCGTATCCGATGAGTGAAACGGTGGTGTTCAGTCAACTGAGCCGTAAGTTTATTGATGAGAACGATGCAACGCCCGCTGAGGCGCAGCAGGTTGTCTATTACAGCCTGGCGATTGGTCACCACCTTGGGATCATCGATTGCCTGGAAGCGGCGTTAACCTGTCCGTGGGATGAATATCTGGCGTGGATTGCCACGCTTGCCGAAGGCAGTGAAGCCCGCCGGAAAATGGAAGGCGTGCCGAAGTACGGCGAGATCGTCATCGATTTCAACCATGTGCAGATGCTGGCGCGCGCGTTCGATGATGCGCGTGCCGTGCAGACCCCGCAGCAGCAGGAGTGGAGCAAGCTGATGCTTAGCATGCTGCACGATATCCACCAGGAAAGCGCCATCTATCTGATGGTGAGGAGACATCGTGACTGACGTTTTATTATGTGTGGGTAACAGCATGATGGGCGATGACGGCGCGGGGCCGCTGTTGGCCGAAATGTGTGCTGCAAATCCTCAAGGACAATGGGTTGTCATCGACGGCGGTAGCGCGCCGGAAAACGACATCGTCGCCATCCGTGAGTTGCGCCCGCAGCGTCTGTTGATTGTGGATGCTACCGACATGGGGCTAAACCCTGGTGAAATCCGCATTATCGATCCTGATGATATTGCCGAGATGTTCATGATGACCACCCACAACATGCCGCTGAACTACCTGGTCGATCAGCTGAAAGACGACGTTGGCGAGGTGATTTTCCTTGGCATTCAGCCGGATATTGTCGGTTTTTACTACCCGATGACACAGCCGATCAAAGATGCGGTAGATACCGTCTATCAGCGATTAGCCGGGTGGGAAGGACACGGTGGGTTCGCTGAATTAGAGGCACCGGAAGCCTGAGCCTGAGGGCACTGAATACCGGATGGTGTGTCGCATTACCACCATCCGGATAACGTCGACACCCTCGAAACAGACTATTCACCTGCTTGTTCAATAATTAATTTCCCCTGCGTAACCGATACTTTTACCGACGTGCCCGTTGGGAACCCCGCCTGTTCCAGCCAGTCTCCGTTCATCGTGAGTGAAGCATGGCGGCTTATACGTCGTGTAAAACCGGTTTTGCGATCTTCATGCCGTACTCTGACATAGCTGACTTTAAAATGACGTAATGGCTTGTTGATAACCGCTTCGGCATTGCCATTTTTACCAGACATAAACACTCCCTTGTTACAAATAAAGAGATGGAAAACTACTGAATAAAATGCCAGTAAAAAGGCGGGAGGGCAAACCCGAAACTGGAAGGCAGATCCAGAAAATAGAATGCAAATAATGAAAAAGATGAGAAGTTGATAATAGTTGGGGGGGAATATTCTCTTCTTTTACTAATACGGGAGTTATATTATATTTCGGCGTTGTTCAGGGAGGTTATATACTCGAATTATTTAGAATTTGAATATATGGGAAATTAATATACAGGAGTTATTTATGCGTTCAGGTATTCGTTTGGTAAATTTAATTATTATTTCCTCTCTTCTTAGCGGGTGCGAGACGGCGGCTGACGCGTTCTTCTCTGCGGGAGACCGATTATTTCAACCGGGGGAGTCATCAGCTGCGTCAATGCCAACCTTGTCCGTCGCTGATTTTGTCGCGCCCTATACCTTAAATCCTGTTAAAGCCAATAAGGACTATCTTGGTGAATGGGTGAAGCTGCGGGGCGTGGTCATTGATATTCGTAAGGTTAATGGTATTTCCAATGCTTATTCTTATCTTGTCAGCCTGAAAGACGAAAATAATAAAACGAACAACGTGATTCAGTTCCAGTTTGGCTCCCATAATAGTACGAATGTTGAGTCATTACAGATTGGCCGGAGCGCGACAATTATTGGTCAGGTCCACGCGTTGGGCGAAGCGCCTTTGCCGCTGCTGCAAAATCCTAAAGTTGTACAATAAAAATGATAACAGACAGCGGGTATATATATTCTGAATAATACGTGTTGCCGGATGGCAGTGTCATCCGGCAACATTGTTATTCCAGATCGGTCCCGTTGCTCGCAATCACTTTCTTATACCACCAGAACGATTTTTTGCGTTTACGCGCTAACGTGCCGTTGCCCGCGTCATCGCGGTCCACATACACAAAACCGTAGCGTTTGCTCATCTCACCGGTTGAGGCTGAAACCAGATCGATACAGCCCCAGGTGGTGTAGCCCAGCAGCGGCACGCCATCCTCAATAGCATCTGCCATGGCGCGAATGTGCTCGCGTAAATAGCTAATGCGATAGTCGTCATTGATTTCGCCGTTAGCATCGCTCTCATCTTTCGCCCCCAGCCCGTTTTCCACCAGAAACAACGGCTTCTGGTAGCGGTCATACATCATATTCATGGTGATGCGCAGACCGAGCGGATCGATACCCCAGCCCCATTCGCTGGCGGCAATGTACGGATTACGCAGCGACTTCACCACGTTAGCGGCGCTGGTATTGCCAGTATTCATTTCAGCGGAGGCGCAGCGCGATGCGTAATAGCTAAACGAGACGAAATCGACGGTGTTTTTCAGGATATCGTCATCTCCCGCCGCTTTTTCTATCACCACGCCTTTTTCGCGAAACACACGGGCAGAGTAAGCGGGGTAAGCCCCGCGCGCCTGCACATCAATAAAGAACAGGTTTTCGCGGTCTTTTTCCAGCGCGGTCCACACATCTGCCGGTTTACAGGAATAAGGATAAAAATTACCGCCCGCCAGCATACAGCCGACCTGGTTTTGCGGATTAATTTCATGGGCAATTTTAGTTGCCAGGGCGCTGGCAATCAGTTCGTGGTGGGCGGACTGATATTTCACCTGATCCTGATTCTCTCCTTCTTCAAACACCAGTCCGGCGCCAGAAAAAGGGCTGTGCAGCATAATGTTGATTTCGTTGAACGTTAGCCAGTACTTCACCAGACCGTCAAAGGCCTCGAAGCAGGTACGGGCGTAGCGGGTAAAGAACTCCACCATTTTGCGGTTACGCCAGGAGCCATACTCGCTGACCAGATGCATCGGCACATCGAAGTGACACAGCGTAACTAACGGCTCAATACCGTATTTTTTACACTCGGCAAACACGGACCGGTAAAACGCGATACCCTCTTCATTAGGCGTCAGCTCGTCGCCGTTGGGGTAGAGACGGCTCCAGGCAATGGAAGTACGAAAAACCGTAAACCCCATTTCCGCCATCAGCGCGATATCTTCTTTATAGCGATGATAAAAGTCGATTGCCTGATGGCTGGGATAAAATTCGTCATCCCGCAGCGTAAAGCGTTTTTCCTGACCCAGTTTGACGGCCATGCGGTTTGTGCCGTGGGGGATCATATCGACGGTGGTCAGCCCTTTGCCGCCTTCCCGGTATGCCCCTTCAGACTGGTTGGCGGCCAGTGCGCCGCCCCATAAAAATCCTTGCGGAAAAACAGACATAGTTAACCTCAGTTCATACCAGTCAAATGCTGGCTCTATTGATATTGCCTGGTTGCGCGGCCTGGTTTTTTCTGGCCTGCGCGGCTGCATCTTCGACAGGAATATCTTCAAAGCCGAGGAGCAGTGTTAATACAAAGGAAAGCACGACCGCCAGCGCCATCACGCCAAACACCCAAACGATGGTCATCGGATTGGCT
>NZ_SZWS01000063.1:130145-134861 GCF_005281245.1 Citrobacter sp. wls826 | reverse complement strand
CGGCTGCCGCTAACGCCGTCTGACGCAGTTCCGGGTTTTTGGTTTTCCATGCCACTGCCAGCGATGAACCGCCCAGCGACAAATTGGCGCCGATTTCCGACGGCATCACCATGCCTTCTTTTCCGGTTTCGGCAATGGTCTGAATAATGGTTGGCGTGAAGACGCGGTGCATACCGGTCATCACCAGCAGCGGCCACAATGCGCCCATAATGGCCACCGACAGCCAGCCGAGATAGCCGTGAATGGTATAAACCAGTGCTGAAATTGCACTACCGATCCAGATACCGATCGGGCCAATGATGACGATGGCGAGTGGGGCGGCGATCAGCACGATTAGCATCGGTTTAAGGAAGTTTTTGGTTACCGCCGGAGTGATGCGATCGACCCAGCGTTCGATGTAGGACAGACACCAGGTCATGACCAGCGCCGGGATCACCGTGTAGGTGTATTTCACCGCCGTCACCGGGATCAGGGCAAACTCAACGTGCTCACCCTGCGCGGCCTTCGCCATCAGTTCGATGAAGCTGGGATGCACCAGTACGCCAGCGATGGCGATTGCCAGCGACATGTTGGTTTTGAATTTTATGGCTGCTGAGGCGGCGACCATCAGTGGCAGGAAGAAGAAGGCACCGTCGCCGATTACGGTCAGAATAGTGAGCGTGGACGATCCTTTCACCAGCACGCCGGTCATTTCGAGGATCATTGCCAGCAGCTTGAGCATTGATCCGCCGATAATAGCCGGGATCAACGGGGACATTGTGCCGATCAGCGCGTCGAGGATCCCAGCGCCAATCCGCTTCAGCGTCAGCCGAGGTTTGGTTTGCGGCTCTGCAGGTTGCATATTGGCAGGTAACAGGCTGACTACCTCGCGATACGCCTGCGAAACGGTGTTGCCGATGATCACCTGGCACTGGTTATCGCTGCGCACCACGCCGAGCACGCCAGGGAGCGTCTTCAGCGTCGTGCTGTCGACCTGCGAGTCATCTTTGATAACGAAACGCAAACGGGTCATACAGTGGGTCACTGCTGTGATGTTGTCCACGCCTCCCAGAGCCGTCACAACCGAGCGCGCCAGCGCTGCATAATTTTTGGACATCGGATTTAATCCTGTTTTATCAGTAGAGTACGTTATGTTTTATCCGTTTACGTTGGTCGCTTTTCTGGGTTGATGAAACGCAGATAGGAAACCGGTTCCACAAAATCATGTTTAAATTACAAGTAATAGGCAAGGTTTAATTTTGATCGTTTTTTATAATTGTGACTCCGATCACCATATGTCAGCGTTTGCAATTTAGCAGCAAGGACAGCGGCGAAACGGTGCAGTACACTGCGTCACATTGAGAGAAAAGGGATGAGTAATATGACCACGATGCTGGAGGTAGCGAAGCGTGCCGGGGTGTCAAAAGCGACGGTTTCCCGGGTGCTTTCCGGGAATGGTTATGTCAGCCAGGAAACCAAAGACCGCGTGTTTCAGGCCATTGAAGAGAGTGGTTACCGCCCTAACTTGCTGGCACGCAGTCTGGCAGCGAAAACTACGCAGACGCTGGGTCTGGTGGTAACTAACACCCTTTATCACGGCGTCTATTTCAGCGAACTGCTGTTTCATACCGCGCGGATGGCGGAAGATAAGGGACGCCAGTTGTTGCTGGCTGACGGTAAGCACAGCGCAGAGGAAGAGCGTCAGGCGATCCAGTACCTGCTCGACCTGCGCTGTGACGCGATTATGATCTATCCGCGTTTTCTTAGCGTGGATGAGATAGACGATATCATCGACGCCCACGCCCAGCCGATTATGGTGCTTAATCGGCGGCTGCGAAAAAATACCAGCCACTGCGTGTGGTGCGATCAAAAGCAAACCAGTTTTAACGCCGTTACTCAGCTCATTGCCGCCGGGCACAAAGAGATTGGTTTTATTACCGGCTCGATGGATTCGCCTACCGGCGTGGAGCGACTTTCAGGCTATAAAGACGCGCTGGCACATCATGGTATTCCGCTTAATAATGATTTGATTGTTAAAGGGAAATGGACGCCAGCCTGCGGCGCAGCGGGAGTCGATACTTTGCTTTCGCATAAGGTCAATTTTACCGCGCTGGTGGCCAGCAATGATGATATGGCGATCGGTGCGATAAAGCAGTTGCACGCGCATGGCGTGAGCGTCCCTGCTCAGGTGTCGGTGATTGGCTTCGACGATATCGCCATCGCGCCATACACTATTCCGGCGCTTTCCAGCGTCAAAATCCCGGTAACGGAAATGATCCAGGAAACGATAGGCCGCCTGATCTTTATGCTGGATGACGGGGCGTTTACGCCGCCAAAAACCTTCACCGGTGAACTCATTCAACGCGACTCTGTTGCGCCGCTCGTTTTGCGCTGACGGCTGTCATTTGTCATCGTCACTAGTGACGATGACACGGCTTCTCTGCAGTCATCAAAATAAAAAACCTTTAATAACAGTCAATTAAATTCTGGCACGATTTATGAATGCTTCGGCAGATAATCTGTCATTGCTGGAGAAATTGATGAACCGTTTCATCATTGCAGACGCCAATAAATGCATTGGTTGCCGTACCTGTGAAGTGGCCTGCGTGGTATCCCATCAGGATAACCAGGACTGCGCATCGCTGACCCCTGAAACCTTTTTACCCCGCATTCATGTCATCAAAGGCGTTAATGTCTCCACGGCGACGCTGTGCCGCCAGTGTGAAGACGCGCCGTGCGCTAACGTCTGCCCGAACGGTGCAATCAGCCGTGATAAAGGCTTTGTCCACGTGATGCAGGAGCGCTGCATTGGGTGTAAAACCTGCGTTGTGGCTTGCCCTTATGGCGCAATGGAAGTGGTCGTGCGTCCGGTTGTTCGTAACAGCGGGGCAGGTCTGAACGTCCGGGCAGAAAAAGCCGAAGCCAATAAGTGCGACCTGTGCCACCATCGTGAGGCCGGTCCTGCCTGTATGGAAGTCTGCCCGACTCACGCGCTGATTTATGTGGATCGCAATAAGCTTGAGCAACTGAGCGCTGAAAAACGCCGTCGCGCGGCGCTGGATTCCACGGCAACTTTGCTGTTCTGATATCTGAAAATCCGCGTAAAATACGTGCCGGATAAGGCGAAGCCGCCATCCGGCAAACGGACATTTCAGGGATACAATACCGCGGGAATTCATCATGACAATAAACAACCACTCCGGCGTACAGCTGCGTATTCGCGGTAAGGTACAGGGCGTCGGATTTCGCCCCTACGTCTGGCAACTGGCGCAGCGGTTACAGCTACATGGCGATGTGTGTAACGACGGTGACGGTGTGGTTGTGCGTATACAGGAAGATCCGGCAGAGTTTATTGCGCAGTTGCATCAACACTGCCCGCCGCTGGCGCGCATTGACAGCGTTGAGAGCGAACCGTTCGCCTGGACGCAGCCGCCTGCCGATTTCTCGATTCGGCAAAGTGCTGGCGGCACGATGAATACGCAAATCGTTCCGGATGCCGCGACCTGTCCCGAATGTCTGGTTGAAATGAACACCCCCGGTGAACGCCGCTATCGTTATCCCTTTATCAACTGCACCCACTGTGGCCCGCGCTTTACGATTATCCGCGCCATGCCCTACGATCGCCCGTTTACCGTGATGGCGTCATTCCCACTCTGTGCGCAATGCGATAAAGAGTATCGTGATCCGTACGACCGTCGCTTCCATGCCCAGCCCGTTGCCTGTCCGGCATGCGGTCCCCACCTCGAATGGTTTAGCGCGGGTGAGCGGGCGGAGAAAGAAGAGGCGTTGCAGGCGGCAGTATCGCGTCTGAAAGCGGGCGGTATTGTGGCTGTTAAAGGGATTGGTGGGTTTCATCTGGTGTGCGATGCACGAAATGATGACGCCGTAGCGCTGCTCAGGCTGCGCAAACACCGTCCGGCAAAACCTCTGGCAGTGATGCTGCCCGGTGATGACGGACTGCCTGAACCCGCTCGTCGTTTGCTGACAACCCCAGCCGCGCCGATCGTGTTGGTGCAGAAACGCTATGTCGCAGCATTGAGCGAGGGCATTGCGCCAGGGTTAACGGAAGTGGGCGTCATGCTGCCAGCGAATCCGTTGCAGCATCTGCTCTTACAAGAGATGAATTGTCCGTTGGTAATGACCTCCGGCAATCTCAGCGGCAGACCGCCCGCTATTACCAACGCGCAGGCGCTGGAAGATTTACACGAAATTGCCGATGGTTTCCTGCTGCATAACCGCGAAATTGTGCAGCGAATGGATGACTCTGTGGTGCGCGACAGTGGGGAGATGCTGCGTCGTTCACGGGGTTACGTGCCGGATGCGGTGGCGCTGCCGCCAGGATTTCACAACGTGCCACCGATGCTTTGCCTGGGCGCAGATCTGAAAAATACCTTCTGCCTGGTGCGTGGTGAACAGGCGGTTATCAGCCAGCATTTGGGCGATCTCAGCGATGACGGCATTCAGCAGCAGTGGCGTGATGCGCTGCGCCTTATCCAGAACATTTATGACTTTACGCCGCAGCGTATCGTGCATGATGCACACCCTGGTTATGTTTCCAGCCAGTGGGCCAGCGAAATGAATCTGCCAACCGAAACGGTGCTGCATCACCATGCGCATGCCGCTGCGTGCCTGGCCGAGCACGGCTGGTCGCTCGATGGTGGCGACGTGATTGCTCTGACGTTAGACGGTATCGGCATGGGGGAAAACGGCGCGCTGTGGGGGGGGGAGTGTTTGCGG
>NZ_SZWS01000063.1:128235-130063 GCF_005281245.1 Citrobacter sp. wls826 | reverse complement strand
CGCTGGCGGGGGGCGATCTGGCGGCAAAACAGCCGTGGCGCAATTTGCTCGCGCAGTGCCTGCGTTTTGTTCCTGACTGGCAGCGCTACCCGGAAACATCGGTGCTGCAACATCAAAACTGGAACGTGCTGGCGCGCGCCATTGAGCGGGGGATTAACGCACCGCTGGCGTCATCGTGCGGACGGCTGTTTGATGCCGTTGCCGCCGCGCTTCAATGTGCGCCGGAATCGCTGAGTTATGAAGGTGAGGCGGCCTGCGCGCTGGAGGCGATGGCATCGCAATGTGCTGGCGTTGAGCACCCTGTCACGGTGCCGCTTGATGGCAATCAGCTGGACTTAGCGGTTTTTTGGCAGCAATGGCTGACCTGGCAGGCCAAACCTGCCGAAAGAGCGTGGGCGTTTCACGACGCGCTGGCGCGTGGGTTTGCTACCCTGATGCGTTTGCAGGCCGAAGAGCGGGGGATTAAGACGCTGGTATTCAGCGGAGGTGTGATGCATAACCGCATATTGTCAGCCCGGCTGGCGTTTTATCTGCATGATTTTACCTTACTGTTCCCGCAGCGTTTACCGGCGGGCGACGGCGGGTTGTCGTTGGGGCAGGGCGTGATTGCCGCGGCGCGGGCGTTGGCGCAAAAATAAAAAAGCCCCGGGACTGGCGGGGCAAGAACAACAGGTCGGGGCATACCGACAAGTGGCAACGCACATCCATGTGCGTGAGGTTAATAAATCAAGCAACGGTATCCTGTACTTAAACGGGCAGCGTTTTCAGCAGCGCAAAGGCCTCTTTCATGCGGTCTTCGCTGACGACAAAGGCACATAGCTGGCCTGCGTCGTTCATCCCTCTGGCCACCATCCCTTGCGCTTCGGCGGCAATATGCCAGTTCAGATCGCGGCGCTGGGTATCCCCAGCCAGATGCAAGGGTAATTCCGGCGTTTTGACTTTTACCAGCATGGCAGGCAACTTCAATGGTGCATTGCCGCCGAGCAGGTTTTTCGCCAGATACATGGCGCTCAGCTGAATCGGTTGCAGGAACGGGAGTACCTGACCGTTAATTTCTGCACAGTCGCCGAGGGCATAAATGTCCGGGTGGCTGGTTTGCAGGTAGCTGTCGACGCAGACGCCACGATTGATGTTCAATCCGGCGCGACGCGCCAGCGCGGTTTCAGGGCGCAGACCCGTAGCGGCGATCACCGCATCGACTACTACGCTGCGGCTACGATCGAGCGTGGCGCGAATCCCCGACTCTGTTTTCTCCAGCCCCTGAAGCTGCGATTTCAGCAGCAGGTGTACGCCCATATCGGTCAGACGATGCTGTAAGCGACTGCTTACTTCTGGCGGCATCAGCGAAGCCAGAATGCTGGCGGCGTTGTCGATAAGCGTCACCGCTTTACCAGCACGACAAAAATCCATCGCCAGTTCGCTGCCAATCAAGCCGCCGCCGACAATCAGCACCCGTTGGGCGTCACGCAGTTGTGTTTCACAGGCGCGATACTCTTGTTGGCTGTTCAATGTGAGCATTAACTCACGTCCGGTAATCGGCGGTACGAAGGCAGATGCTCCTGTAGCCAGCACCAGTTTGTCGTATGGCCACTGTTGCTCCTGGCTTTTCACTACGTGAGCATCGGCATCGATGTCGGTTACCCAGGTGTGCGGGAACAGGCGCAAATTAAACTGTTCGGCAAACTCCCCCGCCGACTGGCGGGTGAGGTCGTCTGCACGTTGCGACTGACTGATAACATGGCTGAGATCAGGCTTGTTGTACTCATCCATACTGTCCGCAGCAATCAGGGTCAGCGGGACATTTGCATCCTGCTTACGGATATTTTTG
>NZ_SZWS01000063.1:108297-128194 GCF_005281245.1 Citrobacter sp. wls826 | reverse complement strand
GGCGGGCGGCGAAGCCCGAACCAATAATGACAATTCCGCGGCTCATTTTGCCTCCGTTGCCAGTACGTCAAAGACGTCTTTACCTAATGAACATTCCGGGCACAGGAAGTTATCCGGCACGTCGCTCCACGGTGTTCCCGGCGCGACATCCTGCAGCGGTTCACCTTTTGCCGGGTCGTAAATCCACTGGCATACGCTGCACTGCATGCTTGGACCAAGATCAGCGGCAGCCGCAGCGGCACAGGCGCACTCTTCCTCTTTGGTTGCCGTTTTGACGATTGTTTCCGGCAGCGGAGCAAGCGCCCACTGACGTGCGATTTCACGGCCATGCTGGCGACACAGTTCCAGCGCGTCCAGATCCGGACGCCATTTCGCTTTCAGACTCAGCGACATCTCGAAACCGGCATCCTGCAAGCGTGTGGACAAACGGTCTACCGCACCGCCGCTCCAGCCGTGTGAACCAAAGGCGCTGGCGCGTTTGTTACGAAAACGCAGGCCGGTCATCTCTTCTACCAGACCGGCGATTTTTGGCATCATTACGTTATTCATCGTTGAAGTACCAACCAGCACGCCTTTAGAGCGGAAGACGTTAGTCAGGACTTCGTTTTTGTCGCTACGGGCGACGTTAAAGATTTTCACCGCCACGTTCGGGTCAACTTCGTTGATGCCCTGGGCAATGGCGTCCGCCATCATGCGGGTGTTGTTGGACATGGTGTCGTAGAAAATGGTGATACGGTCTTCCTGATAGTCAGCCGCCCATTTCAGATACATTTCAACGATTTGTGTCGGGTTGTCGCGCCATACCACGCCGTGGGAAGTGGCAATCATATCCACCGGCAGGTTGAAGCCGAGAATCTCAGTGATTTTCGGTGTAACCAGACGGCTGAACGGCGTCAGGATGTTGGCGTAGTAACGCTGGCACTGTTCGAACAGTTCGGTCTGGTCAACTTCGTCGTTAAACAGACGTTCATCACAGTAGTGCTGGCCGAAGGCGTCGTTACTGAACAGCACCGCATCGCCGGTCATGTAGGTCATCATGCTGTCAGGCCAGTGCAGCATCGGTGTTTCAACGAAGATTAGCTGCTTACCGTTGCCAATGTCCAGCGAGTCGCCGGTTTTCACCACGTTGAAGTTCCACTCCGGGTGGTGGTGGTGCCCGTTGATAGAGTCAATAGCGTTGGCTGTGCAGTAAATTGGCGTGTCAGGGATGCAGGACATCAGCTCAGTCAGCGCACCGGCATGGTCCTCTTCCGCGTGGTTAATGATGATGTAGTCGATATCTGCCAGGTCAATTTCACTGCGCAGGTTCTGCACGAATTCACGGCTAAACTTGTGGTCTACTGTATCGATCAGGACATTTTTTTCTTCACGGATGAGATAGCTGTTGTAGCTGCTACCGCGCAGCGTTTTATATTCAGTCCCGTGGAAATCACGAACTTCCCAGTCACGTTGGCCAACCCAATGAATGTTATTTTTAACCAGAATAGACATAGCAACCTCAGTAATTAATTCAGCGTTTTTCTAAAAAAGATGTTTTGCTTATTGCAGGTTGCGTGCCAACTTTTTATTTATTGATTTTAAAGGGTTTGTTTTTTAATGCCTATAAGGTGGTAGTCAAAATGACTATTCATTTTATTGTCAATATGACAATATGAATTGTCAAAATGACAATGAGGTCGTCATGAGTTTTTCCGTAGAAGTGCTGGCGGGTATCGCCATTGAATTACAAAGCGGTATTGGACATCAGGACCGTTTTCAACGCCTGATAACCACCTTGCGTCAGGTGCTGGAGTGCGACGCGTCGGCATTGCTGCGCTATGAGTCGCGACAGTTTATTCCGCTGGCGATCGATGGGCTGGCGCAGGACGTTCTCGGCAGGCGCTTTACCCTGGAAGGGCATCCTCGTCTGGAGGCGATTGCCCGCGCCGGGGACGTGGTTCGTTTCCCTGCCGACAGCGATTTGCCAGACCCTTACGATGGGCTGATTCCGGGCCAGGAGAGCCTGAAGGTACACGCCTGCATTGGCTTACCGCTGTTCGCCGGTCAAAATCTGATTGGCGCGTTAACGCTGGATGGCATGGAGCCCGATCAATTCGATGTTTTCAGCGATGAAGAGCTTAGGCTGATTGCCGCGCTGGCGGCGGGCGCGCTGAGCAATGCGCTGCTGATTGAACAACTGGAAAGCCAGAATATGTTGCCGGGCTCGTCGACGGCCTTCGAGCAGGTGACTGAAACCCAAATGATTGGCCTGTCGCCCAATATGCTGCAGTTGAAAAAAGAGATTGAGATTGTGGCGGGATCCGATCTCAACGTACTGATTAGCGGCGAAACGGGGACCGGGAAGGAGCTGGTAGCTAAGGCTATCCATGAAGGTTCGCCGCGCGCGGTGAATCCGCTGGTGTATCTGAACTGCGCGGCGTTGCCGGAAACCGTAGCGGAAAGTGAGCTGTTTGGTCACGTAAAAGGCGCCTTTACCGGGGCTATCAGCAATCGTAGCGGTAAGTTTGAAATGGCTGACAATGGGACGCTGTTTCTCGATGAGATTGGCGAGCTCTCGCTGGCGTTACAGGCTAAGTTGCTACGTGTGTTGCAGTACGGCGATATTCAGCGTGTGGGTGACGATCGCAGCCTGCGCGTGGATGTTCGGGTGCTGGCGGCAACGAACCGTGATTTACGGGAAGAGGTGCTGGCCGGGAATTTCCGTGCGGATTTGTTCCACCGTCTGAGCGTCTTTCCCCTTTCCGTACCGCCCCTTCGTGAACGCGGCGAAGATGTGGTGCTGCTGGCCGGTTATTTTTGCGAACAATGTCGGCTGCGGCTGGGACTTTCCCGCGTGGTGTTAAGTCCCGGCGCGCGTAGTCATCTGTTGAATTACGGCTGGCCCGGGAACGTGCGTGAGCTGGAACATGCCATTCACCGGGCGGTTGTTCTGGCCAGAGCCACCAGGGCAGGGGATGAAGTGGTGCTTGAGGCGCAGCATTTTGCCCTGCAGGATGAAACCCCGGCTCCCCAGGCAGAGGTTGTTGCGGAGATCCCGCAGCATCGCAACCTGCGTGAGGCAACGGAGTCATTCCAGCGGGAGATGATCCGCCGGGCGTTGGCGCAAAATAATCACAGTTGGGCGGCAAGTGCGCGGGCGCTGGAAACAGACGTCGCCAACCTGCACCGGCTGGCGAAACGTCTGGGGCTGAAGGATTAGATAATACCTGCCTGATAGAAATCCTGCAGGTTGATAGCACCGGTGAGTTTACCGTTTTCATCTACCACCGGTGCGGCAGTGATTTTGCGCTTCATCAGGATCTCTTTGGCGTCAATGGCGCGGCTCTGCGCCTGCAGCGTAATGCCATTATGGGTCATTGCTTCGCTAACCTGAGTGGTGAGCGCTCCGCCGCCAACCAGCCAGCGGCGCAGGTCGCCGTCGGTAAAGACGCCTTTCACCAGCGACTCGTCGTCGCAGACTGCCACCAGGCCAAGACCCGTACGGCTTAGTTCCAGCATCGCGTCCATGACGCTGGTGGTGAGCGTCACCTGCGGAATGGCATCGTCACGGCGCATCAGATGATGCACTTTATTTAGCAGACGAGCGCCCAGCGCACCCGCCGGATGCGAGCGGGCAAAATCTTCTTCGTTAAAGCCGCGAGCCTGCATCACGGCGATTGCCAACGCGTCGCCCATCATCAGAGTGTTCACGGTGCTGGAAGTCGGTGCCAGGCGCATCGGACAGGCTTCGCGCTCAACGGAAATATCCAGCACGGCTTTGGCTGCCAGACCCAGCGGTGAGGTCGGTTTTCCGGTCATTGCCAGCAGAGCGACGGATTTGTCTTCCAGGCGCGGAATGATGAGATCCAGTTCTTTTGCGCCGCCGGAGTAGGAAATAAACAGCATGACATCACGGCTTTCAATCATCCCTAAGTCGCCGTGCAGCGCTTCAGCCGGATGCACAAAAAAGGCGGGCGTGCCGGTACTGGCGAGGGTCGCGGCTATTTTTTTGCCAATATGGCCTGATTTGCCAATCCCGGAGACAATCACTTTGCCTTCGCAGTGGATGATAGTATTGGCGGCGCGGACAAAATCATCGCCCAGTCGTTCAGGCAGTCGGCTGGCTTCCTGTAGCTCCAGCATTAGCGTCTGACGGCCCGCGTTCAGTAGTGCATCACTCATTGGTTTCTCCGGTTATGATCACTTCAATCCCTTTTGCTTCCAGCGCCTGACGAAACGCAGGGTCGATACCCGCATCGGTAATCAGCTTGTCGACGCTTTCCAGACTGCACACAACATTGGGGCTTTTGCGCCCAAATTTTGACGAGTCAGCCATCAGAATCACTTCGCGAGCGGCATTGCACATCGCTTTACTGACGCTAAACACCTCATTAAAGGTGGTCACGCCGGCATTGAGGTCAATGCCGTCGGTGCCCATGAAGAGTTTATCAAAGCTGAACTGCTCAAAGGCGTTTTCTGCCAGCTGACCGTGAAATGACGCAGATTTTTTGCGAAAGGTCCCGCCGGGCATCAGGATAGTTTGCTCGTTGTCCAGCTCTGAAAGGGCGTTAACAATGTGCAGACTGTTGGTCATGACGGTGATGTTGCTAAAGCGGGTGAGCATCGGCACCATCTGCAATACGGTGCTGCCCGCATCCAGAATAATCGAGTCGCCATCGTGAATAAAACGGACGGCGGCTTCAGCAATCTGCTCTTTTTTATGCGTATTGATTAGCGTTTTGTGATCGATTGGCGGGTCGGATTCGTCTTTATTTAATACCACGCCGCCATAGGTACGAATGACGGTTCCGGCATTCTCCAGAATGACCAGGTCTTTGCGAATGGTCGTGCCGGTTGTGTCAAAGTAGTGGGCCAGTTCTTCAACCGAGCATTTTCCCTGCTTTTGCAGGTGCTCCAGTATGGCCGCCTGTCGCTGACGAGGTTTCATAGGCGTGATTACCCTGACTTATTAGGTTGCAAAATGATAATTTCGCAAGCTATTAGCATTCACAACGAAATTACCCATGTTTCAGTTTAAGCGCCAATGATAGTGCATTCTGCGCTAACGGATCATGGGGAAAGATCACATCAGGCTGTAAATCATCAAGATGTTTGCCCATTATCGTGGCAATTTTACCGGGCCTGGCAAATACAGTAAGACCTTTCATAAATAACGAATCGGTAACCCGCTGCTGTTCATCCAGCGCGATGGCGACCACCACGCGGGGTTTAAACCGTCCACCGGAACGACCTACGCCAACCCGACCCCGCTGGCAGAGTTGATCAAACGCCCGGTTAAAGCGGGATATTTGCCAGCCACCGAGCGCCAGTTGCAGGCACCAGGCGATAGCGGCGACGGTAATCAGTGCGGAAACCATAATGTGCTCCTTTGATTTTGCCGGATGGCGGCTGTGCCTTATCCGACACAGATGTGTGTAGGCCCGGTAAGCGCAGCGCCACCGGGCAATCATGTTTCTTAGAACATCACCTGACCACCGGTCACGTTAATGGACTGACCGGTGCAGTAAGAGGCTTTCGGGCTGGCGTAAAACAGCAGCATGTTCAGCACGTCCTGATAATCGCAGCCGCGCTTAAGTGGAACCTTATCAATGTAGTACTGCTCGACTTCGTCTGGCTTAAGGCCAAGCTTGGTCGCATATTGCGGTAATAATGACTGGAACATCGGTGATTTCAGCAGATTGCCGAGCATCAGTGAATGCACGGTGATCCCGTACTCTGCCAGATCCAGCGCCAGCGACTGGGTTAAACCTACGCCGCCAAATTTTGCCGCGCTATAGCCTGAGTTGTGTTTACTGCCCACTTTCCCTGATTTGGAGTTGATCTGGATAATGCGTCCCTGGACGCCATCGCGGATCATCAGGCGTGAAAATTCACGTGCGCAGAGGAAGTAGCCGACCAGATTCACCTGCAGCGAGCGGTCGAAATCCCCAAGCTGAAAGTCGCTGATAAACGCGGCTTTTGCGATACCCGCGCTGTAAACCAGCAGATCGACGCGGCCAAATATTTCATCCACTCCGCGCGACAGCGCCAGCACACTCTGTTCGCTGGTGGCATCAGCGCCAAAACCGTAGGCGGTGCCTTCGCCAAACTCGGCGTTAATTTCCTGCGCGACGTTGGCGGCTTTATCGCTTTGGATATCCACCACCGCGACGCGGTACCCTTCTGTCGCAAGCCCACGGCAAAGGAATGCCCCCAGGGTCTGGCCTCCACCAATGACAACGGCAACCTGATTCATCTTTATCTCCTTCAATCTTAAGCAATAAACTTCAAAATACAGCCCGGTGCGATACCGTCCGGTACGGGGCCCGCAACGTGTACGGTGCCGGGAAATTCCGCTTCACTCAGTCCGTCAAAACGCAGAGTGATATGCCCCAGTTCACGTAAGTTTTGTTCCGCCACGCTGCCAACGGCTGTGACCGGGTAGTGATGCTGGCCTAGCTCAAATTGGATCCCTGCCTGCAAAGAGCCGTTCAGCTCCCCATGGCAATGGATGAAGCAAAATTCTTCGATATCCGCAGGCGCGCCTTCACGAAAGGTAATTAGCATCTGGTCGCAGAGTGCATCCGGGGCGCTCTGGCCGATGCGGGTGATGGTGGTTTCATAAATCACGGTCATTTTTGAGTGCCTCTTATTGGTAAATAAAGCCGGAAACAAACCAGGCGATGAGAACGGTCGGTGCGCCGGTCAGAAAACGACTCACCAGTACGGATGGCACACCGACGCGGACCGTGTCCTGGCGCGCTTCGGCTAGCGACAATCCGACTGGAATAAAGTCGCATGCCGCCTGAGCGTTAATGGCGAACAAGGCAGGTAGCGCCAGATGCGGAGGAATGTTCCCCAAACCAATCTGTACGCCGATCAGGACGCCGATAACCTGGGCGATGACCGCACCAGGGCCGAGGAAAGGGGACAGCAGCGGGAAAGAGCAGATCAGCGCCAGGGTTACCAGCCCCAGCGGATGGCTGGCCAGCGGTGCGAGTCCGTGGGCAATCCAGTCCCCCAGGCCAGACGCCATAATGATGCCGATCAGCGCCGAGACGAACGCCATAAACGGCAGAATGGTTTTCAGGACGGTATCGATAGTGTCTCGCCCAGCCTGAAACAGAACCGCAACGGCTGAACCCATTCCCATGCCGACTTTTGCCAGCAGACCGTCGCTTTGTTCGGTAATTTTCTTGCTGGTGTCGTACTCGCGACCCATCGTGCTGTTTGCTGGCGTTGGCGCAGCGGATGCTTCACCGACGACGGTAATGTTTTCTTCTTTCACGCCAGAGACATAGATATCTTCGATAATATATTGGGCCAGCGGACCTGATTTACCCGTCGCGTGAATATTCACTGTTGGTATACGGCGTTTTGGATAGATCCCGCAGCGCAGCGTGCCACCGCAGTCGATGATCGCCACGCCAATTTCGTTCTCTGGCGGCTCGCCTTCTTTGAAGCCATCAACGGCCTGCCAACCTGTCAGGCTGGCTATCCTGTCGACTATTGCGGGGCGAGTCCCGGCGGTGATATAGACAATTTTCTTGCCTGGCACGGCATCCAGTTCAAGCGGGCCGCCCCAGCCGCCGGTGCCTTTTTCAATACGAATACGCGTCATGATGCTGCTCCCGCCAGATGTACTTTCTGCTCAAGTTGAATGCCCATTTTTTTCTCAAAGATGGTGGTGGTGAAATCGGTCACCCAGCCGCGGAAGAAGTTGGTCACCAGGCCGACCAGCAAATAGCTCACCGCCAGCGGGCCGAGCGGAAGACCCAGCGTGGTCAGTCCGCTGGCGATCCCCAGATAGACGAACAGCTCACCGGGGTTGATGTGGGGAAATAAGCCGTTCATTGAATGGCAGCTGTAAGAGGCGGCTGCGTAGTAGCTGGGCTTGAACTTTTCCGGCATAAAGCGGCCCAGGCTCAGCGTCATAGGATTACAAAACACAAATGTGCCGATGCACGGCAGCAGTAGATAGCGGGACAGCGGGTTTCCGGCGCAGCGCTGGGCAAAACGTTCAATACGTTGCTGACCGATAAAGTTAATCAGCGCATTCATGATGACCAGCAGACTGATCAGCAGAGGCAGAATACCGGTCACCATGCCGGTAAACACCTCTCCGCCTTTCTGGAACAATCCGATAAACCACTCAGCACCGAGTGTGATGGTGTCGATCATTATTCTCTCCTGTAGGGGTTTTAGTTATCTTGCCAAACGGTAACTAATTTTAATCAGATCGAAAGGTTTAAAAGTGTTATTTTGATCGCAAAATGAAAGATAAATATTTTAATTTGAAAGATTGTGCGTGCAGACGCGCAAATGTGCCGGTCAGGAGTGCAAGAGGGGGGGAAATTCTGTGAAGGAGAGCGACTACTGCTTCCTTGTGTGGCGGAGGATGCTTTACCATACTTCTCCCAGGCTGAATTTGTTTAATGGATGTCTCATGTTCAAGCGTCGTTATGTAGCGTTACTTCCCCTTTTCGTATTGCTTACTGCTTGTAGCAGCAAACCTAAACCTTCAGAGACTCAAACGACTACGGGTACGCCATCCGGCGGCTTCCTGCTTGAGCCACAGCACAATGTCATGCAAACGGGCGGCGATTTTGCCAATAATCCGAACGCGCAGCAGTTCATCGAGAAAATGGTGAACAAGCACGGCTTTGACCGCCAGCAGTTGCAGGAGATCCTGTCGCAGGCCAAGCGTCTGGACTCGGTATTGCGTTTGATGGACCGCCAGGCGCCGACGACTCAACCGCCAGCCGGACCTAACGGTGCATGGCTGCGGTATCGTAAACAGTTCATCACTCCGGATAACGTACAAAACGGTGTGGCCTTCTGGAACCAATATGAAGATGCGCTGAACCGTGCATGGCAGGTCTACGGCGTACCGCCGGAAATTATCGTTGGCATTATTGGCGTAGAGACTCGCTGGGGCCGTGTGATGGGTAAAACGCGGATTCTGGATGCGCTGGCGACGTTGTCGTTTAACTATCCTCGTCGTGCGGAATATTTCTCTGGTGAACTGGAAACCTTTCTGCTGATGGCGCGAGATGAAAGCGACGATCCGCTCGATTTGAAAGGTTCTTTCGCAGGGGCGATGGGCTACGGCCAATTTATGCCATCTTCCTATAAACAATATGCCGTTGATTTCAATGGCGATGGTCACATTAACCTGTGGGATCCGGTTGATGCTATCGGTAGCGTGGCGAACTATTTCAAAGGCCACGGTTGGGTGAAAGGCGATACGGTCGCGGTTCCGGCGAATGGCCAGGCGCCTGGGCTGGCGAACGGCTTTAAAACCCAGTACAGCATTTCTCAGCTTGCCGCCGCAGGCCTGACGCCGCAGCAGTCTCTGGGTAATCATCAGCAGGCCAGCCTGCTGCGACTGGATATCGGTACCGGTTATCAGTATTGGTATGGACTGCCAAACTTCTACACCATCACCCGCTATAACCACAGTACCCACTATGCAATGGCCGTGTGGCAATTGGGTCAGGCGGTCGCGCTGGCGCGCGTGCAGTAATCATTTGTTATCGGTCTACAGGGGCAATTCCTTGTAGACCGAATACGCTATCCTGGTGCGTTATCCGGTACTCTTTTGAATGCGGTTTATCTATTTTCTGAATGCCCCTCGTAAAATTGTCTCCTCATCCCCATCTTGGTTATGAAAGTGCTATCTTGTCCGGCATATTTTTTTAACTGACAGAGGCTGAAATGACCGACAGTGAACTGATGCAGTTAAGCGAGCAGGTTGGCCTGGCGTTGAAAGCGCGCGGGGCAACCGTGACGACGGCGGAATCCTGCACCGGCGGCTGGGTAGCCAAAGCAATTACGGATATTGCCGGCAGCTCCGCCTGGTTTGAGCGCGGGTTTGTGACCTACAGCAATGAAGCCAAAGCGCAGATGATTGGCGTGCGCGAAGAGACGCTGGTCCAGCATGGGGCGGTGAGCGAACCTGTGGTGGTGGAGATGGCGATTGGCGCGCTAAAAGCGGCCCGCGCGCATTTCGCTGTTTCGATTAGCGGTATTGCGGGGCCAGATGGCGGCAGTGAAGAAAAGCCCGTGGGGACGGTATGGTTCGCTTTTGCCAGCGCGAGCGGCGAGGGGATTACTCGCCGGGAATGCTTCAGCGGCGATCGCGATGCGGTACGTCGACAGGCGACCGCCTACGCGTTACAAACCCTGTGGCAACAATTTCTACAAAACACTTGATACTGTATGAGCATACAGTATAATTGCCCCAACAGAACATTATCTATCACGTTTCGCGGTTTAACCCGAAAGCGGCATGACAGGAGTAATTAATGGCTATCGACGAAAACAAACAGAAAGCGTTGGCGGCAGCGCTGGGTCAGATCGAAAAGCAATTCGGTAAAGGCTCCATCATGCGCCTGGGTGAAGACCGTTCCATGGATGTGGAAACCATCTCCACTGGTTCGCTTTCTCTGGATATCGCATTGGGCGCGGGCGGTTTGCCAATGGGCCGTATCGTTGAAATCTACGGGCCTGAATCTTCCGGTAAAACGACGCTGACCCTGCAGGTTATTGCTGCCGCACAGCGCGAAGGTAAAACCTGTGCGTTCATCGATGCGGAACACGCACTGGATCCCGTCTATGCGCGCAAGCTTGGCGTTGATATCGACAACCTGCTGTGCTCTCAGCCGGATACCGGTGAACAAGCGCTGGAAATCTGTGATGCGCTGGCGCGTTCCGGTGCGGTTGACGTTATCGTTGTCGACTCCGTTGCCGCATTGACGCCGAAGGCAGAAATCGAAGGCGAGATTGGTGACTCTCACATGGGCCTTGCGGCACGTATGATGAGCCAGGCCATGCGTAAGCTGGCCGGTAACCTGAAGCAGTCCAACACGCTACTGATTTTCATCAACCAGATCCGTATGAAGATTGGTGTTATGTTCGGTAACCCGGAAACCACCACCGGTGGTAACGCCCTGAAATTCTATGCTTCTGTTCGCCTGGATATCCGTCGTATTGGCGCGGTGAAAGAAGGCGACAATGTGGTTGGTAGCGAAACCCGTGTTAAGGTCGTGAAAAACAAAATTGCCGCGCCGTTCAAACAGGCTGAATTCCAGATTCTTTACGGTGAAGGTATCAACTTCTACGGCGAACTGGTTGATTTGGGCGTGAAAGAGAAGCTGATTGAAAAAGCCGGTGCATGGTACAGCTACAACGGTGAGAAAATTGGTCAGGGTAAAGCGAATGCCACTAACTGGCTGAAGGAAAACCCGGCAACGGCGAAGGAAATTGAGAAGAAAGTACGCGAGTTACTGCTCAATAACCCGGATTCAAAACCAGACTTCTCTGTTGATGACAGCGGTGAAGATGTAAAAGAAACGAACGAAGATTTCTGATAATCTGACGTTATCGCACATAGAAGGGCTGCATACGATGCAGCCCTTTTCCATTTCTGAAGGCTCACTATGACAGAAGCAACTTCCCGCCGCTCCGCTTATTCCCGACTTCTTGACCGCGCTGTACGTATACTGGCGATGCGCGATCACAGCGAGCAGGAACTGCGGCGTAAGCTGGCCGCTCCGGTGATGGGAAAAAATGGACCGGAAGACATTGATGCAACGCCGGAGGATTACGACAAGGTCATCGCCTGGTGTATTGAAAGTCGTTATCTGGATGATGACCGCTTTGTTCAGCAGTTTATCTCCAGCCGTAGCCGTAAAGGTTATGGACCCGCGCGTGTGCGTCAGGAATTAAACCAAAAAGGGATTTCGCGGGAAGCCGTTGAACGAGCCATGCGCGAGTGCGAAATTGACTGGGCAGCACTTGCGCGCGCGCAGGCCATTCGTAAATACGGAGAACCTTTACCTGTAGATTTTTCAGATAAGGTAAAGGTCCAGCGCTTTTTGCTCTACCGTGGCTATCTGATGGAAGATATTCAGGCAATATGGCGAAATTTTGACGATTGAGCGCATACGGGATTTTACTTCCCAGTAAAGAAAACTTATCTTATTCCCACTTTTCGATTGCCAGAGGCGCAGTTTACGTGCCGATGCTGGTAATGACATTTCGTTAGCTTGATTTCTTCAGGATAATTATGAGCAAGAGCACCGCTGAGATCCGTCAGGCGTTTCTCGATTTTTTCCATAGTAAAGGACATCAGGTAGTTGCCAGCAGCTCCCTGGTACCGAACAATGACCCTACTTTGTTGTTTACCAACGCCGGGATGAACCAGTTCAAGGATGTGTTCCTTGGCCTCGACAAGCGTAATTATTCCCGCGCAACCACCTCGCAGCGTTGCGTGCGTGCGGGCGGTAAGCACAACGACCTGGAAAACGTCGGTTACACTGCACGTCACCATACTTTCTTCGAAATGCTGGGCAACTTCAGCTTCGGCGATTATTTCAAACATGATGCTATTCAATACGCATGGGAACTGCTGACCGGTGAAAACTGGTTTGCCCTGCCAAAAGAGCGTCTGTGGGTCACCGTCTATGAAACTGACGATGAAGCCTATGAAATCTGGGAAAAAGAAGTCGGCATTCCGCGCGAACGTATCATCCGTATCGGTGATAACAAAGGCGCGGCTTATGCTTCCGACAACTTCTGGCAGATGGGTGATACCGGCCCTTGCGGTCCGTGCACCGAAATTTTCTACGACCACGGCGACCACATTTGGGGTGGCCCTCCGGGAAGCGCAGAAGAAGATGGCGATCGCTACATTGAGATCTGGAACATCGTCTTCATGCAGTTCAACCGTCAGGCTGACGGTACCATGGAACCGCTGCCGAAGCCGTCCGTGGATACCGGTATGGGCCTTGAGCGTATTGCGGCCGTGCTGCAACACGTTAACTCCAACTATGAAATCGACCTGTTCCGTTCACTGATTGAGTCCGTGGCGAAAGTCACCGGCGCGACCGATCTGAGCAACAAGTCGCTGCGCGTTATCGCTGACCATATCCGCTCCTGTGCATTCCTGATTGCCGATGGCGTTGTCCCGTCGAATGAAAACCGTGGTTATGTGCTGCGTCGTATCATTCGTCGCGCGGTACGTCATGGCAACATGCTGGGCGCGAAGGATACCTTCTTCTACAAGCTGGTTGGTCCGCTGGTGGACGTCATGGGCTCCGCAGGTGAAGAACTGAAGCGTCAGCAGGCTATGGTTGAGCAGGTTCTGAAAACCGAAGAAGAGCAGTTTGCGCGTACACTGGAGCGTGGTCTGGCGCTGCTGGATGAAGAACTGGCAAAACTGTCCGGTGATACACTGGATGGCGAAACCGCATTCCGTCTGTATGACACTTACGGTTTCCCGGTTGACCTGACGGCGGACGTTTGCCGCGAGCGCAACATTAAGGTTGACGAGGCGGGCTTTGAAGCCGCAATGGAAGAACAGCGCCGTCGCGCGCGTGAAGCCAGCGGCTTTGGCGCAGACTACAATGCGATGATTCGTGTTGATGGCGCCTCTGAATTTAAAGGCTACGAACACCTGGAACTGAATGGCAAAGTGACCGCGCTGTTTGTTGATGGTAAAGCGGTAGACGCAATTAACGCAGGCCAGGACGCAGTTGTCGTACTGGATCAGACTCCGTTCTATGCGGAATCTGGTGGTCAGGTTGGCGACAAGGGTGAACTGAAAGGCGCAGGCTTCGCGTTTGCCGTGAGCGACACGCAGAAATATGGCCAGGCGATTGGTCACATCGGTAAGCTGTCTGCGGGTTCTCTGAAAATTGGCGATGCAGTACAGGCTGATGTTGATGAAGCTCGTCGTGCGCGCATTCGCTTGAACCACTCCGCAACGCACCTGATGCACGCGGCGCTGCGCCAGGTACTGGGCACGCATGTGGCACAGAAAGGCTCATTGGTTAACGATAAAGTGCTGCGCTTCGACTTCTCTCATACTGAAGCTATGAAGCCTGCTGAAATCCGTGCCGTTGAAGATCTGGTTAATGCGCAAATTCGTCGCAATCTGCCGATTGAAACGAACATCATGGATCTCGAAGCGGCGAAAGCCAAAGGCGCAATGGCGCTGTTTGGCGAGAAATATGACGACCACGTGCGTGTTCTGAGCATGGGTGATTTCTCTACCGAACTGTGTGGTGGTACTCATGCCAGCCGTACGGGGGATATTGGTCTGTTCCGTATTGTGTCTGAGTCAGGCACTGCGGCGGGCGTTCGTCGTATTGAAGCTGTGACCGGTGAAGGCGCTATCCAAACCGTGCATGCTGAGAGCGATCGCTTAAGCGATATTGCGCAGCTGCTGAAAGGCGATAGCCAGAATATTGGTGACAAAGTTCGTTCCGTGCTGGAGCGTACGCGTCAACTCGAAAAAGAATTGCAGCAATTGAAGGAACAGGCTGCGGCGCAGGAGAGTGCAAATCTCTCCAGCAAAGCGGTTGATATCAATGGCGTGAAGCTGCTGGTCAGCGAACTCGCGGACGTTGAGCCGAAAATGTTGCGTACCATGGTTGATGATCTGAAAAATCAACTGGGGTCTACCGTTATCGTTCTGGCAACGGTAGTGGAAGGTAAGGTTTCTCTGATTGCGGGTGTGTCTAAGGACGTGACAGATCGCGTGAAAGCAGGGGAGCTGGTTGGAATGGTCGCTCAGCAGGTAGGCGGTAAGGGTGGTGGTCGTCCGGACATGGCGCAAGCCGGTGGTACGGATGCTGCGGCTCTGCCAGCAGCGTTAGCCAGTGTGAAAGGCTGGGTCAGCGCAAAACTGTAATAATTATAAGCGTAAGTCGACGCTGCGGACTTCAATCCGCAGCGTTTGTATCAACGCTATCGACAACGATAAAGTCAGGTTGAAGTTGTGTATATCGGCTAAACTTAGGTTTAACAGAATGTGATGCCGTGACTGCTTACACTTAGGTGTTTGTCATCGCTTACTTTTTGGCGTTATATGATGGATAATGCCGGGATACAGAGAGACCCGACTCTTTTAATCTTTCAAGGAGCAAAGAATGCTGATTCTGACTCGTCGAGTTGGTGAGACCCTCATGATAGGCGATGAGGTCACCGTGACAGTTTTAGGGGTGAAGGGCAACCAGGTGCGCATTGGCGTAAACGCCCCGAAAGAAGTTTCTGTCCATCGTGAAGAGATCTACCAGCGTATCCAGGCTGAAAAATCCCAGCAGTCCAGTTACTAAGGTTTTCGCGTCTCACCTTTCTGGTGAGGCGCAACCTGATTGAATTATCCCTTTTCTTCTCTTTTCTTCTTCGTCTTCCTCATTTTTTCGATTCTCATCCGCGTATTGCCTTTCCCTGCGATTTTTCCGTTTGTTCATTGCCTCAGGAAATTGCCAATTTATCTGTTGATAAAACACTCTTTTTGCCGTTTTTGCAGACTAATTGCGCGTGAAATGTGCAAACGATAAAAGCGCTGGAAAAATTGTTTGACTTATAAGTCCCAGAAAGTAATATGTGCGCCACGCAGCGACGATGAGCAGAAACAAGTTCTTCGAAGCACTCGCAAGAGGCGTGTTGGTGAGGTGGCCGAGAGGCTGAAGGCGCTCCCCTGCTAAGGGAGTATGCGGTCAAAAGCTGCATCCGGGGTTCGAATCCCCGCCTCACCGCCATTTGCATCCGTAGCTCAGCTGGATAGAGTACTCGGCTACGAACCGAGCGGTCGGAGGTTCGAATCCTCCCGGATGCACCATCTTCTCTGCAATAGCGCATTAGCGTTGTTACAGAAAATCGATATCACTTTAGCAGCGATATCAAATCTGCAGTAAGTAAGTTTCCCTGATGCATCCGTAGCTCAGCTGGATAGAGTACTCGGCTACGAACCGAGCGGTCGGAGGTTCGAATCCTCCCGGATGCACCATCTTCTCCGAGATAACAGCAACACTGTTGTTTCATGGGCTTCGAGATAATCGTGAGCACCAGGGAGGATAACGTTGCTTCAGCAACGGCCCACAGGGCGAGGCGCAGCCGAGTAATCCTCCCGGATGCACCATCTCTTACTTGATATCGCTCATTACGATATCAATATCGGCAGTAAAGCAAGTTTCCCGATGCATCCGTAGCTCAGCTGGATAGAGTACTCGGCTACGAACCGAGCGGTCGGAGGTTCGAATCCTCCCGGATGCACCATCTTCTCCGAGATAACAGCAAAACTGTTGTTTCATGGTCTGCGAGATAATCGCGAGCACCAGGGAGGATAACGTTGCTTAAGCAACGGCCCGCAGGGCGAGGCGCAGCCGAGTAATCCTCCCGGATGCACCATCTTACTTGATAGCGCTTTAGCAGCGACATCAAGTCTGCAGTAAAGCAAGTTTCCCTGATGCATCCGTAGCTCAGCTGGATAGAGTACTCGGCTACGAACCGAGCGGTCGGAGGTTCGAATCCTCCCGGATGCACCATCTTCTCCGAGATAACAGCAACACTGTTGTTTCATGGTCTGCGAGATAATCGTGAGCACCAGGGATGATAACGTTGCTTCAGCAACGGCCCCAGGGCGAGGCGCAGCCGAGTAATCCTCCCGGATGCACTATCTTCTCTCCTTTGAATCATTTCCACATACTCCCGGAACACCCCTTAATTCGCTGTCAGCGACAAAATCAATCAATTACGATAAAATAACGTCTGGTCATTCGGCTTGTGAGAAGACGATGTACGAACGTTATGCGGGTTTGATTTTTGATATGGATGGCACCATCCTGGATACCGAGCCAACGCACCGTAAGGCGTGGCATGAGGTATTGGGGCATTATGGATTACGTTTTGATGAACAAGCCATGGTCGCCCTCAATGGCTCCCCAACGTGGCGTATTGCCCAGTCGGTAATTGAATTGAATCATGCCGATCTTGACCCTCATGCATTGGCGCGTGAAAAAACCGACAAGGTGAGAAGCATGCTGCTGGATAGCGTCCAGCCTTTGCCATTGGTTGATGTCGTGAAAGCCTGGCATGGTCGTCGTCCTATGTCGGTAGGTACGGGGAGTGAAAGCGCGATTGCGGAAGCTCTGCTCGCACACCTTGGGCTGCGTCGCTATTTTGATGCTGTAGTCGCAGCCGATCACGTACAACACCATAAACCTGCTCCTGATACGTTTTTGCTCTGTGCCGAACGTATGGGTGTTGCTCCGGCGCGCTGTGTCGTATTTGAAGATGCCGATTTTGGACTGCAGGCGGCGCGTGCCGCAGGAATGGACGCGGTGGATGTCCGGTTATTGTGAGTGATGGACTATCGCTCCTGTCACTGTTTGCCAGCAGTTTTCTCAGCGCTACGCTATTACCCGGCAATTCTGAAGTTGTTTTAGTTGCTTTGCTGGTCTCTGGGGTAAGTCATCCCTGGGTCTTAGTCTTAACAGCAACAATGGGTAATAGCCTTGGAGGGTTAACTAACGTTATCCTTGGGCGTTTCTTTCCATTGCGTAAAACATCGCGCTGGCAAGAAAAAGCCACTGGCTGGCTGCGGCGCTATGGCGCTGTCACACTATTATTAAGCTGGATGCCGGTTGTGGGTGATTTACTGTGCCTGTTAGCTGGATGGATGCGCATCTCGTGGGGTCCAGTACTTTTTTTCTTATGCCTTGGCAAGGCGCTGCGCTATATAGTTGTCGCAGCGGTTACGACGCAAGGCATTATGTGGTGGCACTAATTGTGTTGTGAGATAGCCTTCAGGGTAACCAATACCATTATGCTAATTAAAACGATTTTGACAGGCGGGAGGTCAATTTGATCCCGGACGTATCACAGGCGCTGGCCTGGCTGGAAAACCATCCTCAGGCGTTAAAGGGGATTCAACGTGGGCTGGAGCGCGAAACGCTGCGCGTTAATGCAGATGGGTCATTAGCAACGACAGGCCATCCTGAGGTGTTAGGCTCAGCGCTAACGCATAAATGGATAACCACTGACTTTGCCGAAGCGCTGCTGGAGTTTATCACGCCTCCAGGCGACGACATTGAGAAAATGCTCACGTTCATGCGCGACCTGCATCGGTATACCGCCAGGAACCTGGGCGACGAGCGTATGTGGCCGTTGAGCATGCCTTGCTATATTGCCGAAGGTCAGGATATCGAACTGGCGCAGTACGGTACGTCGAATACTGGTCGTCTGAAAACGCTGTACCGTGAAGGCCTCAAAAACCGTTACGGCGCGTTGATGCAGACTATCTCCGGCGTACACTACAATTTCTCATTGCCGATGGCTTTCTGGCAGGCGAAATGTGGCGTAACGGACGGCGAAGATGCTAAAGAGAAGATCTCCGCGGGTTACTTCCGTCTGATCCGCAACTACTACCGTTTTGGTTGGGTGATCCCGTATCTGTTTGGCGCCTCTCCGGCCATTTGTTCCTCTTTCCTGCAAGGAAAACCGACAACCCTGCCGTTTGAAAAAACCGACTGTGGGATGTATTACCTGCCGTATGCGACGTCGCTGCGTCTGAGTGATTTGGGCTATACCAATAAGTCGCAAAGCAATCTCGGAATTACGTTTAACGATTTGCATGAGTATGTGGCAGGATTAAAGCGCGCGATTAAAACCCCTTCCGAGGAGTACGCGGCGATCGGTCTGGAGAAGGACGGTAAGCGTCTGCAAATCAACAGCAACGTTCTGCAGATTGAAAATGAGCTGTATGCGCCTATTCGCCCGAAACGCGTCACTCGTCGTGGCGAAACGCCTTCTGACGCGCTTCTGCGTGGCGGTATTGAGTACATCGAAGTTCGTTCACTGGATATCAACCCGTTCTCACCGATCGGCGTGGACGAGCAGCAGGTGCGTTTCCTCGATCTGTTTATGGTCTGGTGTGCGCTGGCCGATGCCCCGGAAATGAGCAGCGATGAATTGCTGTGTACGCGTAAAAACTGGAATCGTGTGATTCTCGAAGGTCGTAAGCCTGGGCTGACGTTAGGTATTGGCTGTGAAACAGCCCAGTTCCCGCTGCCTAAGGTAGGGAAAGATCTGTTCCGTGATCTGAAACGCGTGGCACAAACGCTGGACAGCATCGATGGGGGAGAGGAGTATCAAAAGGTCTGTGATGAACTGGTTGCCTGTTTTGACAACCCAGAACTGACTTTCTCTGCCCGCATCCTACGGTCTATGATTGATGAAGGCATTGGCGGCACGGGTAAAGCGCTGGGTGAGGCTTACCGAAATCTGCTGCGTGAAGAGCCGTTAGAAATATTGCAGGAAGCGGAATTTATTGCTGAAACCGAGGCTTCAAAGCGTCGTCAGCAGGAGATCGAAGCGGCTGATACTGAGCCGTTTAGCGTGTGGCTGGAAAAGCACGCTTGATACAAAAGAAAAAGGCCACTCGGGAGTGGCCAAAATTTCATCTCTGAAAACAGGGATGATGATAACAAATGCGCGTCTTTCATATACTCAGACTCGCCCCGGAACAAAGAGTTCAGATTATTTTCAAAAAATTTATCGGAGGTGGCTAAATGCCGTTGTTAGATAGTTTTACTGTCGATCACACCCGGATGGAAGCTCCCGCGGTCCGGGTTGCAAAAACGATGAACACCCCGCATGGCGACGCAATCACCGTGTTTGATCTGCGTTTCTGCATTCCGAACAAAGAAGTGATGCCTGAGAAAGGTATCCACACGCTGGAACACCTGTTTGCAGGTTTTATGCGTAACCATCTCAACGGCAACGGCGTGGAGATTATCGATATCTCTCCGATGGGATGCCGCACTGGCTTTTACATGAGCCTGATTGGTACGCCAGACGAGCAGCGTGTTGCCGACGCGTGGAAAGCGGCGATGGCGGACGTGCTGAAAGTGCAGGATCAAAACCAGATCCCGGAGCTGAACGTTTACCAGTGTGGCACGTATCAGATGCACTCTCTTAGCGAAGCACAGGATATCGCACGTCATATTCTGGAGCATGATGTACGCGTTAACAGCAATGAAGAGCTGGCGCTGCCGAAAGAGAAACTGCAGGAACTGCATATTTAGTCATACTGATTAGTTGTTCCAGTATTTAAATTAACCTCGGC
>NZ_SZWS01000063.1:105401-108239 GCF_005281245.1 Citrobacter sp. wls826 | reverse complement strand
CGTAAACCATCTCCCTGGGAGGTGGTTTACGGGGCAATAAAAAAGGGATCCGCAGATCCCTTTTATCAGATATTTAGTGCGCGCCACCGCCGCCGCCGCCCGCACCGAAGGGCGGTTTGGCAAACCACACCAGGCCAAGCAAGACCAGGAAGATCCCCGCCGACATCCAGAAGATTTCGTTGGCGGAAATAATCAGCCCCTGATTGGTGATCTGCTGGGCTATCCAGCCTGACGCCTGCTGGTGCGTCATTCCTAAATCCTGCAGCTTATCGTACATTGCCTGCGCGTTTGGATTGTAGGGATTCACGGATTCCGTTAACTGCGCATGGTGAAGTGACTCGCGGTTAGTCCACATCGTCGTCGTAATTGATGTGCCAATAGAGCCGGCCAGCGTTCGCGTAAAGTTCGACAAACTTGATGCCGCGGCCAGACGCTCAGGCGGTAAGCCGGACAGCGTGATAGTCGTCAGCGGCATAAAGAAGCAGGCTACCGCGAAACCCTGAATAAACTGTGGCCAGGCCGATGCGCCAAAGTCCATACCCGGTTCGAACGTCCACGCACGCCAGTAGAAACAGACGGCGTACATAATAAAACTGAACGTGACTAACCGACGCATATCAAGCTTGTGCGCGAAGCGGCCGATAATCGGCGATAAGATCACCGGAATCACCCCAACCGGCGCTGACGCCAGACCGGCCCAGGTTGCCGTATAGCCGTATACCTCCTGCAACAGCTGCGGCAGCAGGACGATTGCGCCGAAGTAGAGCATATAGGCCAGACTGATACACAGACAGCCGATGGTAAAGTTGCGCGACTTAAACAGCGAGAGGTCGACAATGGGGTGCTCGTCAGTAAGCTCCCAGACGATCAGGAAGCTGATGGCGACCACGGCGACCACCGTCAGGATGATAATCTCCTGAGAGGCGAACCAGTCCAGCTCTTTGCCGCGGTCGAGCATAATCTGCAAGCTGCCGATACCAATGACCAGTAGTGCCAGACCAATGGCATCGATGCGCCGATGCTCGGTTTTGGTTTCCCGACCGCGCAGGGTTTGCAGAGTCATCAATACCACCGCAGCACCGATTGGCACGTTGATGAAAAATATCCAGCCCCAGTGATAGTTGTCGCTGATATAGCCCCCAAGAATAGGGCCACATATCGGGGCAACAATCACCGTCATCGACCATAGCGCCAGGGCGATGGAACGCTTGGCGGGAGGATAGTTATTCAGCAACAAGCTTTGTGACAGCGGAATTAATGGACCGGCGACAATCCCCTGGATTACGCGGAAGAAAATCAGCATGTTCAGGCTGGTGGACATCCCGCATGCCCATGACGCAATGACGAAGGCGATAGTTGACCACATGAATAGCCTTACTTCGCCAAAACGCTTTGCCAACCAGCCAGTGATCGGAATCGAGATAGCGTTCGCCACCCCGAATGAGGTGATCACCCAGGTACCCTGGCTCAGTGAAGAGCCGAGGTTCCCGGCGATAGTGGGGATCGCCACGTTAGCAATGGTGGAGTCCAGCACCTGCATGAATGTCGCCAGGGACAGCGCGATCGTCATAATGACGAGCTGCGCGCCTTCCAGCGGTTTTTGCTGTTGCATCACACGCACCTTTGAATTAGCCCGCGTTGGCCTGCACGATCTCTTCGATCATCTTATTGACCGGAGCAAGGTTGATTTCCCGTGCATTACTTTCTGATACCGGCGTGGTGCGAACCTGGCTTGCCAGAATTTGTCCGTCACGATTTGAGGTATCTACCGTAACCAGCGTAGATAAACCGATACGCAGCGGATGCTGCGCCAACTGCTTTGCATCCAGTTCAATACGCACTGGTAGACGCTGGACGACTTTGATCCAGTTACCCGTCGCATTTTGTGCTGGCAGCAGGGAAAAGGCGCTGCCCGTACCCATATCCAGCCCGACAACCTTACCGGTATATTTCACGTCATCGCCGTAAATATCACTGATAACGGTCGCCGGTTGACCGATACGCATGTGCGCGAGCTGTGTTTCTTTGAAGTTGGCATCCACCCACAGGTTAGTGGCTGGAACAACCGCCATCAGCGGCGTGGTCGGGCTAATTTGCGCTCCCGGCTGCACGGAACGACGGGAAACATAGCCAGTCATTGGGCTGACGATTCTGGTTCGTTCCAGCGCCAGCCAGGCATTGCGCACTTCAGTGGCCGCCTGTTGCACGGCGGGCTGGTCTTCCAGCTTACTGCCGAGAATCATCGCCTGGTTGGCATTATATTGTTGGATAGCGACATCAAGCTGAGCCTGAGCGCTGGCGACGGCATCACGCGCATGTTGCAGCTCTTCGCGGCCAATCAGGTTGGCGTTGCCCAGCGGGACACGGCGATTAAAGTCGCTTTGTGCCTGCGCCAGCGCGGTTCTCTGCACTTCAATGCTTGCCTGTAACTGCTTGCTATTGATCATCAACTGGTGCGTCTGACGCACGCTGGAAGCCAGCGCAGTTTTGGCTTTTTCAAATGCCTGCTTTGCGTCCGTCTGGTCGAGGGTGACCAGCACATCGCCTTGTTTTACAAAGTCAGTGTTATCAGCCCAGACTTTCGTCACGCTGCCTGATACCTGCGCCATGATTTGAACCTGGTTCCCTGCCACGTACGCATCGTCTGTCTCTTCGACATGACGCAGTACTAAAAACCAATAAATCCCATATGCCACGGCAATAATAATAAAGAGCAAGGTCAGAAGGAGCAGCATACTTTTACGTTTGCCATTCTTCTTGACCGGTTGCTGCGGGGTTTGAGTCTCCGCATTTACGCTCATGTTGTTCTCCACGATCTTCTTTTTTTTCACATCGGCT
>NZ_SZWS01000063.1:102594-105335 GCF_005281245.1 Citrobacter sp. wls826 | reverse complement strand
CAGTATGCGTGCTGGCCTGTCGGTTTTTTCATTTATAAATCTGGATTTCTGAGCGAGTCGGCGCGTTAGCGCAACGCTTCTAATACCGCGCCATCCTGCTCCATCTGGTCAAGACGGGTCAGAAGTTTACGGGTAATTTGCTCAAGCTGATCTTTTTCGGTGGTGCTGAGAGATGACCAAAGCTGATGCAGGCAGTTATGCTGAGGCGGTAACACCTCTTGCAAAAATGCGTGGCCTTTCTCGGTCAATTGCAGATGCAGACAGCGGCGATCGTTATCGCTTTCGCGACGTTCGATCCAGCCACGTTTTTCTAACTCATCCGCAATGCGGGTTGCGTTAGTGCGTGACGAGCCAAGCGCGCAACTCAGTTCAGAAGGCTGAATACTGTGGTTTTCCTGAGACTCCAGCGTAATCAACGCCATAAACAATGTCTCGTTAATCCCTTGAGCTTTCAGCATCTTATTGCGGTTTTCCAGCAGCTTGCCCTGCATGTGCATGCATAGACGAGTCAGAAGCACTTCCTGATAAGGGAACTCTTCGTAGCGGCTGGCGCGAAATTTTAGCATTTGTTCAATGGGCGTAAACGAACTATCCATTTGGGTATAACCTCATTAATTTCAGCCGATATAGTAACGACAGTGACAAATAAAGTAAATGTATTATTTATTTAAAATGATTGTTTTTATCTATAAGACAATCAGCATTTTCCAGGCTAATCCATAGCCCAGAGCACTCAGTAAGGTTGGAATGATGATGCTGCGGGTCTTATAGAAGCTTGCGCCCAGTATGACAAACCCCACCAGCGTAGGCACGAACCGACGAGAATCGTGCATCACTTCTGGCGCGGTAGACACCACCAACAGGGCGCAAATTGATGCAATGCCAATGGTGTCGAGTAATATGCCCGTCGCGCCGCGCTTCGTCGGGCGAACATTCCCCACTCCAAGACGGAGCGGCAAATAACGAAAACAGTAGTTAACGCAGCCGACCAACAGGCCAAGCAGCAGGACCTCATAGCTCATCGGGACCTCCCTGCCAAAATGACTGGATAAGAGCCGTCAGACATCCGCAGACAATGCCTGCAAGGATGGCGGCAGGAATGGAAAACAGCATGACGCCAGCCAGCGCGCCGGCCAGTGCTGCAGTCACGCAGAGTGCTTGTTGACGCTGGAAAGAGGCGAGCAGGAAGCTCATGAACAGCGCCGGGAGCATGAAGCCCAACGCGGCTTCAACTGCCGGGTAATCCTTGAGTAAACCACTACCGGAAAACGCGCCGATCACCGTGCCAAACACCCAGGAGGCCCAGGAGCATAGCGCAATGCCGATCATCCAGTTTTCACTCCAGCGCCGGTTATCCCGTACCAGCTTCGCCGTGGCGGCGGCAAAGACTTCATCGGTGAGGCCAAAGGCCCACAGCGCGCTTTTGGGTTTGCTCAGTCGCTGGGCGATTCGGCTACGCAGGGAAGGTCCGTACAAAACATGGCGTACATCCATGGCCATGACGGTCAGCGCGGCGACCCACAAAGAACTGCCTGCGGCGAGCATTGTGGTGATGACAAACTGGCTGGCTCCCGCATAGATAATGCAGGAGAAAAACACGCTTTCAACCGGAGTAAAGCCAAGGCGAGTGGCATTGAGACCAAATGCAAAAGCGACCGGAATATAGCTGATGACTATTGGCAGGCTGTCTTTGAATCCTTCAGTTAGCGTCGCAGAACTGGGTTCAGACTGGGATATCGGGCTTTCCATAGGGTTATAGGTTTCATTACCGAAATTAATATAACTTGGTTCAATGAGTTATAACCTTAGCAGACTGATGGGCTCCTTAACACCCTGCGGAGCCCAATCAGCGGTAAACATACGCTATATGCTTAATTTACGGCTTCCTGACGGTGATATCCTCGCCACCAGACCAACAGGTTGAGTAGGGCAACGGTCGTACCGGCCAGACAAACGCCAGCCCAACCGGCATGCTGCCAGGCGGAGGCCGAAATCAGCGAACCAGCAGCCCCGCCAATAAAATAGCTGGTCATGTATCCGGCGGTCAGGCGATTACGCGCGTCCGGATGAATGCGATAGATAACCGTCTGGTTGGTGATATGTACACCCTGAACGGTGAGGTCCAGGACCAGGATACCGATAATCAGCATTGGCACGGAACTATGCCCTAACCAGATAGCCCACCAGGAGAGCAGCAGTAATAACAGACCTGTGGTCGTGGTGAGATGTGATTTTCCCTTATCGGCAAAACCACCTGCCGGACGCGCGCCTAACGCCCCTGCGGCCCCTGCCAGGCCAAACAGCCCGATCGTTCCTTCGGAGTAGTTAAACGGCGGCGCGGCGAGCAAAAACGCCATAGAGGTCCAGAGAATACTGAAATTGGCAAAGGTCAGGCAGCCCAGCATCGCGCGGGTACGCAGCAATTTATCATGGATAAACAGGCTGAATACGGAGCCTAACAGTTGCGGATAGTTGAGATGAGTATCTGATTTCATCTTCGGCAGACCGCGCCACAGCGCAATCGCCATCAGCGCCATTAATATCGATGCGACCCAAAATACGGTGCGCCAGCCGCCAAGATTGGCCAGTAATCCCGCCACGGTGCGCGCCAGCAGGATACCCAGCAGCAGGCCGCTCATAATGGTGCCGACAACTTTACCGCGCTTATCCGGCGTGGCAAGCGTCGCCGCCAGCGGAACCAGAATCTGTGCCACTACCGAGAACAACCCGGTCAGGGCGGT
>NZ_SZWS01000063.1:92120-102517 GCF_005281245.1 Citrobacter sp. wls826 | reverse complement strand
AAGCATGCCGCCTGCCGCTAACAGCGTCATGGAGACGATCAGCATCCGACGTTCAAACATATCGCCAAGTGGTACTAAAAACAGCAGGCCGGCGGCATAGCCGAGCTGGGCCGCGGTGACGATAAAGCCAGCGGTGCTGGCCGATAGCGAAAAGTTACGTGCGATAGTGTCGAGCAGCGGCTGCGCGTAATAGTTACTGGCGACGGCGAGGCCGGTGGCGATAGACATTAACAGGATCAGCGAAGGGCTAAGTCCCTGAGTGGTTTTCGTCATGGTTTTCAACTGAAAAATGGGTTGCAGAAAACAATCATAACGTAAGTGATTAAATGTTGCTGATTTGTTGGGTGATGGATTGTGCGGTTGGGAGGAGGGCGTGTAGGCCGGATAAGGCGCATCGCGCCACCATCCGGCATTGGTGTGATGGCGCTAGGCTTATCAGACCTACGAGGGGGTTATTTCTGCGCAGCCAGCGCTTCTTTCACCCAGCCATCAAACTGTTGCTGGTGGGCTTTGATCCAGCCGTCAACGTGACCCTGCACGTCGGCTTCAGATGCTTTCCCGTCGTGCATCATCGCGTTCTGCGCGTTGATATCCGCCAGCGGCAGCTTCATGACGGCAAACAGTTTCGCCGCAGCCGGGTTTTTCTCCGCCCAGGCTTTGTTGGCGACGATATGCATAGTGTTCACCGGGAAGCCGTAGTTGGCGCCGTTTGGCAGCTTGGTATCAATGTCTTTCTGCTCGCCTGGCAGGGAAGAGAACGGCACCTGCAACCAGACCACATCTTTACCCGGTTTCATTACGTCGCTCACCCAGTACGGTGTCCAGGTGTAGTAAAGAATGGGTTTGCCTTCTTTAAAGCGGGTAATGGTGTCAGCCATCATCGCCGCATAGTTACCGTGGCTGACCTCGACGGTTTTTTCCAGATCGAAGGCTTTGTTCTGGTGGTTGATCACCGCTTCGCAGCCCCAGCCCGGCGAGCAGCCCATCATGTCTGCTTTTCCGTCGCCGTTGGTGTCAAAGATTTTGGCGATCTTCGGATCTTTTAACTGGGCAATGTTGGTGATTTTATACTGCTCAGCGGTTTTTTTATCGATCAGATAACCTTGCGCGGCACCCGTAACGAATACCCCCTCGCGATAGAACTTTTTGTCTCCGCCCGCTGCGGCATACATATCATCATGCAGCGGCTGCCAGTTCACAGCGGTAAAAGTTGCATCGCCAGAGGCAATGGAGGTATAGCCGACGTTGTAGTCAACTTCGCTTGTTTTGTTAACGGTATAACCCAGTTTCTCCAGCGCACGGGCGACCAGTTGCGTCTGGAAGGATTCTTCAGAGATAGTGCTCTGGATTGGCTGTACAGTGATGCCTTTGCCTGGCAGATCGGCAGCGAAAGTGCTGGTGGAGACAAGGGTGGCAAACGCTGTGGCAATAATGACGTTCTGTCGCATCGTTGTTCCTTAATTATTGGAGGGACGTATAGGCCCGGTAAGCAATACGCCACCGGGCAGCGGGTGAATTACTTCGTGAATGGGCGAGTGATAAGCCCAACGGGACCGGTGGTGTACCAGCGACGGTTGCCACGGCTACGGGCGTCGCGACCGACAGCCTGCGTCAGGCGGTCGAGAATGATGGCGAGGATCACGATCCCAACTCCGCCGACGGTGGCAAGCCCCATATCCAGACGACCGATTCCGCGCAGAACCATCTGACCCAGTCCGCCGACGGCGATCATCGACGCGATGACGACCATTGAGAGCGCCAGCATCAGCGTCTGGTTGACCCCGGCCATAATGGTAGGCATCGCCAGCGGGAGCTGGACTTTAAACAGCATCTGGCGCGGGCTGGCGCCAAATGAGCGCGAGGCTTCAATCAAGTCGGCTGGCACCTGGTTAATCCCCAGAATGGTCAGACGCACGATTGGCGGCAGGGCGAAGATAATCGTCACCACCACGCCCGGGACGTTGCCGATACCAAACAGCATGACGATCGGCACCAGATAGACGAACGCAGGTGTGGTTTGCATGGCGTCCAGCAGCGGACGAACAATTTTTGCCGCCCGTGGACTGCGCGCCAACCAGATCCCCATCGGTAGACCGATCACCACGCAGAACAGCAGCGCGGTTAGTACCAGCGCCAGGGTGATCATGGCCTGCGACCACGCGCCGATGGCCCCGATTGCAATCAATGAAATCAGCGTAGCAACGCCCATTCCAACGCCGGAAATCTGCCAGGCAATCAGAGCGAACAGGATAATCGCCACCGGGGCAGGCATACCCAACAGAAGCTGCTGGAAGCCGTTCAGAATATAATCCACCGGGACTCGAATGCCCTGGAAGACCGGACGGAAATGGGTAACGACCCAGTCGATCCCTTCTGTGACCCAGCTATCCAGCGGGATCAGCGTTTTATGGAACGGATCCATAATATTGAAATGCTCTGGCGCCGGCGCGGGTGCGCTGGTCAGCCAGTCTGCGCCACCGCCGTCAGCTGGCGCGCCTGATGGCGTACTCCAGGCATCGGCGGTTTGTGCGGCACTGTCGGCCGCTGGTGTGGTATCCCACGGATTGGTTTGATCAGCCATTGTTTGCCCCCTCACGATCTAAAGCCTGTAACAGCATGCGTTTTGAAATGATGCCCACATACTGTTGTTCCTCATCAACAACCGGCACCGCGCACGGGGCCTGGCCGACATGAGAAAGCAACTCGCTGAGAGGAGTTTGCGCATCCACGGCTAACGGCTCATCGATCAATGCCGCTTCAATACCTTGCGCCTGACTTAATGCTGTTTTTAAAGAGTCGATAGAGACAACGCCGACGAATTTATTGCCGCGCTCGATCACGTAACCATATTCGCGATCTTTGTCCTGCAATAATTGCAGCGCTGAACGTGGACCGACCCCGGGCGTTTTACGAATTAAACCTTCAGGGCTACGACGTGAAATATCCTTGGCACTAAAGACCTGGCTAATATCAACGCCGCGGAAGAAGGTGCGTACATAATCATTGGCCGGATTATTCAGGATTTCATCTGGCGTGCCGACCTGGACCACTTCACCGTTTTGCATAATGGCAATTCTGTCGCCAATACGCATAGCTTCGTCGAGATCGTGGGAAATAAAGACCACGGTACGTTGATGTTTCGCCTGTAGTTTTACCAGTTCATCCTGCATCTCGGTACGAATTAACGGATCGAGGGCAGAAAAGGCCTCATCCATTAATAAGATGTCAGGGTTAATGGCTAATGCACGGGCGAGGCCCACACGCTGGCGCATCCCTCCGGAAAGTTCATCCGGGTATCCGTGAGCATAATTCTCCAGACCAACCTGACGCAGCGCATCTAACGCTTTTTCACGACGTTCATCCGCGCCAACACCGGCTAATTCCATGCCGAATGCCGTATTGTCCAGGACCGTCATGTGCGGCATCAGGGCAAAGGACTGGAAAACCATCGCAATCTTTTTTCTGCGCACCTCGCGAAGCTCTGCATCGGATATCCGGGCGATGTCTACGCCGTCAATCAATACTTGCCCGCGGGTGGGTTCAATCAGGCGATTGAGAAGGCGTACCATTGTGGATTTACCCGAACCGGATAATCCCATGATGACAAATATCTCGCCTTCTTCAATGGCCAGACTGGCGTTCTTAACGCCAAGCGATAGCCCTGTTTTATCCAGAATCTGCTCTTTTGAAAGTCCTTTTTCAATATATTTGAAGGCTCTCTGCGGATGCTCTCCAAATATCTTATAGAGATTTTTAACTTCTAATTTAATTGCCATGCAATAGAATGATTCCTGTTATTTGTTTATATCGATATATTACCTGATGGAAATAGTGACCTTTTTCTACCCTAACATACTGAGAATCTGAGACAACCCTGAATTTGTTTGTGGCACGAATATTGCTGAAGGCCATGTGGCGGGACTTCCCGTGATATAAGGGCTGAGCGCGAATGTGAATGGGGTAATATTTTTTGTAAATGGCAATGAAAAGTCGCCTGAATTGCTGAAATGCAGGCGAATAATGCGGCTGATATTGAGTGTAGATCACACAATTATATTTGCACGACAAAAGTGTGATCCTGTTAAAATATTTCCGCGAAAAATGTACGGTATTTCCCGCGGAAATGAGTGCTAGAAATTCCAGTCGTCGTCTTCGGTTTCGACAGCTTTTCCCATCACGTATGATGAGCCGGAACCCGAGAAGAAATCGTGGTTTTCGTCAGCGTTGGGCGACAGCGCGGCAAGGATTGCCGGGTTAACCTCCGCCATTTCTGGCGGAAATAATGCCTCATACCCCAAATTCATTAATGCCTTATTGGCGTTGTAGCAAAGGAAGGCTTTGACGTCATCCACCCAGCCGGTTTCTGCATACAATTCTTCCGTATAACGCGCTTCGTTATCATACAATTCCATCAGCAGGTCGAGGGCAAAATTCTTTAACTCCTCGCGTGCGGATTCAGAAATGTGCTCCAGACCTTTTTGATATTTATAACCAATGTAATACCCGTGAACTGCTTCATCACGAATGATCAGACGAATGAGATCGGCGGTATTGGTCAGTTTTCCGCGGCTGGAGAAATACATTGGCAACCAGAAGCCGGAATAGAACAGGAAGGATTCCAGAAATACGCTGGCAATTTTTTTCTTCAACGGTTCGTCGCTGGCGTAATGTGTCAAAATGATCTGCGCCTTGCGCTGGAGTGGGGTATTTTCTTCACTCCACGCGTAAGCCGCATCCACGTCTTTGGTCTGGCAAAGAGTGGAGAAAATTGAGCTGTACGAACGGGCGTGCACCGCTTCCATAAAGCTGATATTCGATAGCACCGCCTCTTCATGCGGCGTTAACGAATCGGCCATCAATGCTGGTGCACCGGCTATGTTCTGAATAGTGTCGAGCAGCGTCAGCCCGGTAAAAACGCGGATAGTCAGCTGCTGTTCGGCGGCGTTCAACGTTTGCCAGGCCGGGATATCGTTGGAGAGCGGGACCTTTTCCGGTAGCCAGAAGTTACTGGTCAGGCGATTCCAAACCTCGAGATCTTTATCATCCTCAATCTTGTTCCAGTTGATGGCACTCACGCGGGATAATGTCATGTTGTCCTCCTTACAGCGCGCATGACACGCAACCTTCGATTTCGGTTCCTTCCAGCGCCAACTGGCGTAGTCGGATGTAATACAGCGATTTGATGCCCTTACGCCAGGCGTAAATCTGCGCTTTGTTGATATCGCGAGTGGTGGCGGTATCGGGGAAAAAGAGCGTCAGTGAAAGCCCCTGATCGACATGCCGCGTTGCTTCAGCGTAGGTATCAATGATTTTTTGTGGACCAATCTCGTAGGCATCCTGATACAAGGCCAGATTCTCATTGGTCATAAACGGGGCAGGGTAGTAAACGCGCCCGGTTTTGCCCTCTTTGCGAATCTCCACTTTTGACACGATCGGGTGAATGCTTGATGTCGCATGGTTGATGTAGGAGATAGAACCCGTTGGCGGAACCGCTTGTAAATTCTGGTTATAAATGCCGTAGCGCATGACATCTTCACGCAGCTGCGACCACATTTCGCGCGTTGGCAGCGTAATGCCGCTGGTGGCAAACAGTGTGCGAACCTTGGCGGTTTTTGGCTGCCAGTCGCCCTGCAGATACTGGTTAAAATACTCACCGCTGGCGTAGCGGGACTGCCTGAATCCGGCAAAGGTTTTGCCGCGTTCCCGGGCGAGCTTCATCGACGTATTCAGCGCATGCCAGGTGATGGTGTAGAAATAGAGATTGGTGAAATCCAGCCCTTCAGGTGAGCCGTAGGCGATACCTTCCCGTGCCAGATACCCGTGCAGGTTCATCTGCCCAAGACCGATAGCGTGCGATGCGCTGTTCCCGGCCTCAATTGAGGGTACGCTGCGGATATGGCTCATGTCCGAAACGGCCGTTAAACCGCGAACCGCCGTTTCCACAGTGCGCCCAAAGTCTGGCGAATCCATGGTATGAGCGATATTCAACGAGCCGAGGTTGCAGGATATATCGTGCCCTGTTTGTGCGTAATTGAGGTTTTCATCGTAGGTGGAAGCGCTGTTAACCTGCAAAATCTCCGAGCACAGGTTGCTCATATTGATACGACCGGCAATCGGATTGGCGCGATTCACCGTGTCTTCAAACATGATGTAAGGGTAGCCGGACTCGAACTGGATCTCGGCCAGCCGCTGGAAGAAATCGCGGGCGTTAATGTATTTTTTGCGCACTCGTTTGTCGGCAACCAGTTCGTCATACCGTTCAGTTACGGCGATATCACCGAATGGTTTGCCGTAAATTCGTTCCACGTCATACGGTGAAAACAGCGCCATTTGGGCATTTTCTTTGGCTAACTGGAAGGTGACATCCGGGATCACCACACCAAGCGAGAGCGTTTTGATACGGATTTTCTCGTCGGCGTTTTCACGTTTGGTATCGAGAAAACGCAAAATATCCGGATGATGCGCGTGCAGATACACCGCGCCCGCACCCTGACGCGCCCCTAATTGATTCGCATAAGAAAACGCATCCTCCAGCATTTTCATTACCGGGATCACCCCAGAGGACTGGTTCTCAATGCGCTTAATGGGCGCACCCGCCTCACGCAGGTTAGAGAGCAAAAATGCCACGCCGCCGCCGCGTTTGGAGAGTTGCAGCGCCGAGTTGACCGCCCGTCCAATTGACTCCATGTTGTCTTCAATGCGTAACAGGAAGCAGGAAACCAGCTCGCCGCGTTGCTGTTTACCGCAGTTTAAAAAGGTTGGCGTGGCGGGTTGAAAACGCCCGGAGAGCATTTCATCGGTCAGTTGCAGAGCGAGCGCTTCATCGCCCTGCGCCAGCGTGAGCGCCACCATCGTTACGCGATCCTCAAAGTCTTCGAGATAGCGCTTCCCGTCGAACGTTTTCAGCGTATAGCTGGTATAGAACTTCCATGCGCCGAGGAACGTCTGGAAACGAAATCCGCTGGCGTGGGCGTGGGCGAATAGCTTCAGCACAAACGCGCGATCGTAGCGGGCTAACACGCTGGCATCGTAATAGCCTTCATCCACCAACGTGTCCAGACGCGCCTGCTGGCTGGCAAACGCCACCGAGTTGGGGCGGACGTGGGCGGTAAAGAATGCCTCCACCGCCTGATGGTCTTTGTCGAACTGAATGCGCCCGGCCTTATCGTACAGATTCAGCATGGCGTTCAGGGCGTGATAATCCAGCGTCTGCTGTTCTACACGTTCTGTGGTTGTCGTTGCCAAAATTCGCTCACTCCTTTTTGCACGTTGTCGATATCGCTTTGGGTGCCCATCAGCTCAAAGCGATAGAGCCACGGCACGCCGCATTTTTGTGAGATGACATCACCCGCGCGACCGTAGGCGTCCCCGAAATTGCGATTGCCGGAGGCGATCACTCCACGGATTAACGCCCGGTTGTGCGTATCGTTTAAAAAGCGGATCACCTGTCTCGGGACCGCGCCAGCTGTACCGCCGCCACCGTAGGAGGGCACGATTAAAATGTAAGGTTCGTCTACCCGGATCCGCTCGCGTTCGTTAAGCGGAATGCGGATGGCAGGCAGCCCCAGACGCTGCATGAAGCGGTGCGTATTTTCGGAGCTGCTGGAGAAGTAGACGAGCTGACTCATGCGCTGGCCACTTGAGGAGCCGGGCGCAGACGGTTGATCATGTCCGGGCGAAATCCTGACCAACTGGTTTCCCCTGCGACCACGACCGGTAATTGACGAAAGCCTTGATCGCGCAGGCGATCCGCCATATCAGGGTGTAAATCGACGTTTACCATCTCAAAGTCAAACCCGCGGCTTTCCATCGCCCGCTTAGTGGCGTGGCACTGAACACAGTTGTTACGAGTGTAAATAACAATGCGCATGATTCGTATTTCCATCTAAAAGTAAAAGAATGACGCGATAGAGGGCGTCAGGTTGTGTGTGTCTTGATAGAGGAGATACTAGATGTAGTTTTAAAAAGATTCAACCATACAAGATATGGTAATTTTAGATTGATGAGGGCATGGGTGATGAGCGTGACGGAGGAAGTGATAGAAACTATGGCAGGTTGCCGGATGGCGTTTATGTCGCCATCCGGCAGCGCAGAATCACATGCGCATCCCTACCGCCAGACGGTTAAAGCAGTTCATCAGGCTAATAGCAAACGTCAGATCGCTAATCTCTTTCGCGCTAAAATGGTCGAGCAGCGGCAGATAAACGTCATCTTCGGCATGGGTGTTGGCTATATGGGTGACGGATTCGGCCCACGCCAGTGCCGCACGCTCCTGCTCGCTGAAGTGATGACTCACCCGCCAGCCTGCCAGCGCGTCCAGTTTGGCCTGCGCAACACCGGATTTGCGCAGCGCCTTACTGTGCATTTCCAGGCAAAAGGCGCAGCCGTTGATTTGCGAGACTCGCAGGTAAATCAGTTCCGTCAGCGTAGGTTCCAGCGCGCAGTTTTCCAGCGCTTTGCTGGCCTGAACCAAAGCGTTATAGATTTCAGGACTGAGTTCATAATAGGGCTGGCGTAACATTGTCATGGTATTTCTCCTCGTTTGGATGACCCGCAATGTAGCACTATAATGGACTGCTACAGAGAGCCATATTGTTGCCAAAAAAGCAGACCATAAATGCCACGCTATCAGCATATCGCCCGTCAGTTAAAAAACGCCATTGAGAAAGGTGAACTAAAGCCAGGCACAAGATTGCCCTCCAGTCGGACCTGGGCCCAGGAGCTGGGGGTATCACGTTCGACGGTGGAAAATGCCTATGCAGAACTGGTGGCGCAGGGCTGGCTCGCGCGACGCGGGCAGGCAGGAACATTTGTCAGTGAGCAACTGCGACCGGAAAACGCACCTGTGTCTCCCGCCATCTTCGCCGGAGAAAACCCCAGGCCGCAGCCTTTTCAGATGGGATTACCCGCACTCGATCTCTTCCCGCGGGACGTCTGGGCGCGGGTGATGGGGCGGCGTTTACGCACCCAAACGCGTTTTGACCTGGCCGTGGGCGATGTTTGCGGCGAACGGGTTTTACGTCAGGCGATTGTCGATTACCTGCGCGTCTCACGCAGTATTGAGTGCCAGCCGGAGCAGATTTTTATTACTTCAGGTTACGCGGCATCAATGACGTTAATCCTGCGCGCTCTGTCTCAACCCGGTGAGGGGATGTGGGTCGAAGATCCTGGCTTTCCGTTGATTCACCCCGTGGTGGCTCAGGAGCGCATTGAGCTGATGCCGGTGTCGGTTGATGCCGATGGTCTGGATGTCTGTGCTGGGATCCGTGACTACCCGCAGGCGCGTTTTGTGCTGCTCACACCCGCACACCAAAGTCCGCTGGGCGTCGCCCTGTCATTAGACCGTCGCCACCAACTGCTTGAATGGGCGACTCGGGCGCAGGCGTGGATCATTGAAGATGATTACGACAGTGAATTTCGCTACCACGGCAAACCGTTGCCGCCGCTAAAAAGTCTGGATGCGCCCCAGCGGGTGATTTATGCCGGAACGTTCAGCAAATCGATGTTTCCGGCTTTGCGCACGGCATGGCTGGTGGTACCCCTGACTCAGGTCGAACATTTTCGTCAGCAGGCGGCGCTAACGGCCTGTAGCGTTCCGGTTTTATGGCAGCAAACGCTGGCGGATTTTATGCAAGATGGCCACTTCTGGCGGCACTTAAAACGTATGCGCCAGAATTATGCCCTGCGACGTCAATGGATGGAAAACGCGCTGAGCGAACAAGGATTTAACGTCATTCCTCAGGAAGGAGGGATTCAGCTGGTGATAACTGTCGACGGAGATGATGTTGCGCTAGTGCGCAAAGCGAATCAGGCCGGGCTGGCGGTTCAGGCGTTAAGCCGCTGGCGAATAACTTCAGCAGGAAAGGGGGGAATATTGTTGTCGTTTACCAACATCATCTCGGTGGAAATGGCGCAGCAGGCGGCGTATCAACTGCGGATGTCGCTGACATAATTCTGCGCGGTTCTTAAGATATTCGTCCCACCATCGCCACTCGTTTATGGACTTTTCTGAAAGCGTTGCTAATGCTGAATCAGGTAAGGTAAGCCCGCAGTAAAAAAGATAACGAGGAAAAATATATGTATTTACGACCTGATGAGGTGGCGCGCGTACTTGAAAAAGTGGGCTTTACCGTCGATGTAGTGACGCAAAAAACGTACGGCTATCGTCGTGGCGAAAATTATGTGTACGTTAACCGTGAAGCACGTATGGGACGTACCGCATTAGTTATCCATCCCACGCTAAAAGAGCGCAGCTCTTCGCTGGCGGAACCTGCGACGGATATTAAAACCTGCGATCACTACCAGCAATTCCCGCTATATTTAGCCGGAGAGACTCACGAACATTATGGTATTCCGCACGGCTTCAGTTCGCGAATTGCGCTTGAGCGTTATCTGAG
>NZ_SZWS01000063.1:84149-92047 GCF_005281245.1 Citrobacter sp. wls826 | reverse complement strand
GGCAGGGCCAGTCGCGAAGAGATCTGTCAGGCTTTAGCCTGGTGATAGCTGCTGACCTTAAACAGGCGGCGGCAATAATCAAGAAAGTAGCCATAGACCGCGCCCATCAGCATTGATACCACGATGTTCGAACTTACTGCAGCCGTAATCTGGTGCCAGTCGGCGCCAACCGTCAAAAGAATAATCACATACACTGGTGACTGGAAGGTGACATAAGCCAGCACGTCCGCCAGATTTTTCCCCCATCCTGCCTGCGTGGCTTTACGCGCCGCGCGCATAAACAAATCGCGATACATGCCGTATGGCCACGCGATCAGGATGTTGACGGGGATAGCCACCAGTCTGGAGTACAGAGACTGTTCGAAGCTCATTCCTGAAAGGAATATTTCGATCAACATGTTCACGACAGAACAATAAACAACCATCGCGAACGTGTCTGCTACTGCATGACGCAAGCGTGACTGCGGAGAGAACATGTTAATGCTCCTTGTAAAAAGGGAAAAAAAGGTTTTGAATACCTTCTTGCTAGTGATTTGTCTTGCTGCTTTCGCGTTTGAATAGGATATCTGCCTGGATAATAACTAGCAACTAGCTTAAAATTTTTATTTATTACCTTTTTGTCGATAAAATGCTCTGCAATGGTTTGTTTTTTGTTCGTTTTGGTATTTTCGTTGCTGATTTAATTAAAGGCATTTTAGATCAATGGGTTATGGAAATTTGTTTTTCTGAATTTTTTGCGCTCCTTTTCTCAATGTTGACTAATGTGCAATATGTATACGCACCGGCTCCGCGCGATGTTGTGGCCTGTTTTTCGAGTGATACCCTGAGACTCCTTGCAAGTATATTTATAGCGACTAGCAGAGGAATAGAATATATCGCATAGGCGATATCAAAATGGATGCGATAAATACACGAATTAGCTTTTTTGATTAGTAATATGCGAATAAATTAGACTGGAAATATAATAAGCAGTTGCATACAATATTTAGGGTAATACCGTTTTTATGTTTTACGTTAAAGAGGTTTTGTTAATATGAGTTCAATGTTAAAAAACTTAAATAATATCCGCTCGCTGCGTGCAATGGCTCGTGAATTTTCCGTTGATGTGCTGGAAGATATGCTGGAAAAATTCAGGGTAGTGACCAAAGAACGCCGCGATGAAGAAGAACAACTACAGCGCCAACGTGCAGAACAGCAGGAAAAAATTAATACTTTGCTGGCGCTGATGCAGGCAGACGGGATCAATCCGGAAGAGCTGCTGAGCATGACGCCTGCGACGGCACGTTCAGTTAAAAAACGTCAGCCGCGCCCGGCGAAATATCGTTTTACCGATCTCAATGGTGAAACAAAAACATGGACCGGACAGGGTCGCACACCGAAGCCAATTGCCCAGGCACTGGCTGCCGGTAAATCTCTTGATGACTTTTTGATCTGATTATTAATGCGGTGAGGGCGACCTCACCGCTTATTTTCAGCAAACGCCAAAATCACCCTCTTCGGTATATCGCGTCACGTCAGCTGCTTTCAGCGTGAATTTTTCGCCGCTTTCATTACTGGCGTGTACCGCCACAATGTGATCGCCATTGACTTCGACAACTTTCAGTTTGGGTCCACCCATGCGTGGTTGAACCAGATCGCCAGGTTTAAACATATTGCTCTCCTTTATTCATCGCAGAACTCACCATAGATCACGTCAATCAGCGGGTACAGCGCAGTTTCAATGATTACCGCTTAATGAGTACGTCGGTTCCAGGGCATGATATCCAGCAATCGCGCCATGCCGCAAAAGCCGGTCACGCCAGCGAGTATTAGCCCGGCGCCCACAAAACCGCTCAGCAGGAAGAAGGCGCTGCTAACGGTGTAGCCCAGAATGACGCCGAGTAAGGCAAGGCTACCTGCGGCTATCTGCACCTGGCGCATCAGCGGTAACGGTTGTGAACGATCTTTTGCCACCGGAAAACCTGCGGCTTTCCAGCCGTCAATGCCACCTTCCAACAACCAGACCTGCGCAGGCGCGGCAATAGCGTTCAGTTTTGTCGCCGCGTTTTGTGTACGTTTGCCTGACTGGCAGTGAAAAATCACCTGCCCGGCGCGTAAATTCGCAGGCAGCGATCCCTGCTCAAGCGTAGGTAATGGCGCCAGATGCGCCTCCGGAATATGCTCGTACAGATACTCGTCAGCATCGCGGATATCAATCAGTTTTGCGCCTTGTGCGACCAGCGTCTGCGCCTCGCGTGGGGAAATCGTCCCAATGGTCATGATGGCTCCTTATGGGCAATACAGTGTTTTTAATGTGGCGATCAGTGAATTCACGGCCGCATTTTTGATGGAGTACAGGATGCGCTGGGCATCGCGTTGGCTGTCTATCAGGCCCTCTTCACGCATACGCGCCAGATGCTGCGAAGTGGCGGAAGGACTCAGGCCGGTAACACGGGCTAATTCGCCCGCGCTGGTACCGGGTGAGCCGCAGAGCATGCACAAAATCAGCAACCTTTTCGGGTTACTCATCGCTTTTAGCAGGGCGGCAGCCTGCTCAGCGCTGGCCTGGAGTTGTTCAAGTTCAGTCATATGTATTTAAGTATGTTCTAAATTAAGCTTATTCTAAAATAAGCGGTCAACGTACGCCAGCGTAAAGAGCGTAAAGGAGGGTAAAACAGCAGGGGAAGGCTGGCAGAGTTAGGTACACTGACTATGCTTAGAGATAAAATCTCTTTTTAAACAATGAGTAACTTTTTGCTTGTATGGAGTGTGTATGGGTTTCTGGAGAATCGTTTTTACTATTATTCTGCCCCCGCTTGGCGTGCTGCTGGGGAAGGGGTTCGGCTGGGCATTTATCCTCAATATTGTTCTGACGCTGCTGGGCTACATCCCGGGTCTGATCCACGCCTTCTGGATACAAACGCGTAGCTAATTACCCTTCTACTTACGGCGCTCTGGCGCCGTTTTCTTTGCGCTCCTTTCTCCTCTGCTACACTTCCTGGTGTTGATTGTTAACTACCGAGGTGGATATGGGACTCTTTAATTTTGTAAAAGATGCGGGTGAAAAACTGTGGGATGCGGTTACTGGCAACCATGACACTGCCGATCTGGCAAAAAAGGTACAGGAACACCTGAACAAAACGGGCATCCCGGATGCGGATAAAGTGAACGTCCAAATTAACGAAGGTAAAGCCACCGTTTCTGGCGATGGATTAAGTCAGGAAGCGAAAGAAAAAATCCTGATTGCGATTGGTAATATCTCTGGTATTGCCAGCGTCGACGATCAGGTAAAAACTTCTGCGCCGGCGAGTGAAAGCCAGTTTTATACCGTAAAATCAGGAGATACCCTGAGCGCTATTGCCAAACAGGTATACGGTAACGCCAACCTGTATAACCAGATATTTGAAGCGAATAAACCGATGCTGAAAAGCCCGGATAAAATTTATCCAGGGCAGGTTTTGCGTATTCCAGAACAATAAGAAAGTTCAGGCTTATTGCGTCAGCAATTTGCCGGACATCGCTTGTTGAATAATCGGAATGGGCGTCAGCAGGTGCTGGCGCATTAATTCGCTGGCACGTGCAGCATCGCGTGCCAGAATTGCTTCGGTCAGCGTTTGGTGCTGATCGTGTTTATCTTCCAACATCTCCACCGACAGCACCGTTTTTCGCAGCCAGATAAACCGGTAGCGCGCCGCCAAATCGAATAGCCGTTCGCGCATTTGCAGCAGATACTGTGAACCGCAGCCAGCGACAATTGCCGAGTGAAAAGCCTGATGGCGCTGATCCCACTCGTCGAGCATCTGTTCACTGGCGTCAACGGCTTCAAGCTTGCCGAGCATATGCGCCCGCGCCAGAATTTCAGCTTCCCAGGCGTCGTCGCCGCGTTCAATGGCCAGCGCGACCAGCATGGCTTCCATATTGGCGCGGGCATCGAAAATATCGAGCAACTCCTGTTCGGACATTGGGGCGACACGATACCCTTTCTGATTGACCACCGTGACCAGCCGCTCGGCAACCAACTGCGAAAGCGCTTCGCGTAGCGGTCCCACGCCAAGCTCATAGCGTGAGGTCAGCAGGCTCATACGCAGTTTTTCATCAGGCTGATACACACCGCGGATGATGTCGTTTTTCAGCCAGCGGTATCCATCAATGGCCGTCGGTTGGGGAATGGCGGTCATGGTCTTACTCCTGAACGGTTTTCCCGGCTTGTGCCGGGAAAAGGTTTAATGCGTATTTTGCAACGGTGCTTTTTGCCACGATAGCAGTTTTTTCCAGCGTGACATAATAGGCACGGTGCAAATAATTCCTATGGCTAACAACCCGGTAGAGATAACTTCCAGTTGTTGAGCTGGGCGAAAGAGCATCACCACCAGCACAGAGATAATAAAGGCGATTACCAGCCAGGTAAGCCACGGATAGAGCCACATTTTCAGTTTAATTTCACCGCCTCGCGCCAGCAGGATTTTGCGCATCCGCAGTTGGGAAATTGCAATCACCAGATAAACCAGCAGGGCGATGGCGCCGGAGCTGTCGATCAGGAATTTGAACACCTTGGCCGGGGCGTAATAGTTGACCACCACGGTGAGGAACGCGGCACCCGTAGACAGCAACACCGCCACATAAGGCGTTTTACTCCGGTTCGTTTTACCCATAAAGGCGGGAGCATCGCCACGACGGCTCAGGGAGTAAAGCATACGCGAGGACGTATACAGCGCGGAGTTCAGACAACTGGTTACCGACAGCAATATGACACAGTCCATGATCAGCTTCGCGTGTGGGATATGCAGTAACTCCAGCACCGAGCGATAAGAGCCCACCTCTTTCAGTCCCGGCATGTTCCACGGAATCAGCGCGACGACCACGAAAATAGAGCACAGATAGAAGATGGAGATACGCCAGATAACCGAGTTGGTGGCGCGGACGATGTGCTTATCCGGGGTGTCGGACTCGGCGGCGGCGATGGTAACAATCTCTGCGCCCATAAAGGAGAACATGGTGATTAGCATCGCGCTGATCACCGCGCCAAAACCGTTGGGCATGAAGCCGCCCTGATCCCACAGGCGCGAAACTCCGCTGACCTCGGCATAGGGGTAGAAACCGCTAATCGCCACCGCGCCGAGAGTGATAAACGCCAGAATGGCAATCACTTTGCACAGCGCCAGCCAGAACTCGAACTCACCGTAATTTTTGACGCTCAGCAAATTACTGCCGGTTAATGCCAACGTGATAACCAGAGAAAACAGCCAGATAGGAATGCCTGGAACCCAGGAGTGCAGAATGATGGCGGCGATATTCGCTTCCAGCGGGATAACCAACACCCAGAACCACCAGTACAGCCAGCCGATGGTATAACCCGCCCACGGCCCGATGGCCTTATCGGCGTAGGTGGAAAAGGAACCGGTATCCGGGGTGGCAACGGCCATTTCGGCCAGCATGCGCATAATCATCACCACCAGCAATCCGGCGAACAGATAGGCCAGTAATACTGCGGGACCGGCTTCTGCAATCGCCACGCTTGAACCCACAAACAAACTTGCGCCGATAACCCCGGCAATAGACAGCATGGTGACGTGGCGTGATTTCAGCCCGCCCCCTAAATCATGTGATTGTGACACTTGCCCCATCTTTTAAACCTCTCGAAAGTATTTCACTTGGGAGAGCACCCCGGCATTCCCGCGCCGGGGCACGCGTATTTATTGTTATTGACCCTGTCTGCCGGATGGCGGCTCCGCCTTATCCGGCCTGAGGATTGCGTTTTTTATTGGTCGAATGCGGTGTTAACCCTGCTTCGCTTCGGCAAAACACTGAGCGATAATGTCCAGCCCCTGGCGGATTTGGGCATCTTCAATGGTCAGTGGGACAAGAATGCGCAGTACGTTGTAGTAAGGTCCGCAGGAGAGCAGGATCAGCCCTTTATCGCGCGCACGCGCGACGATTTCCGCGGTCAGTTTGGCGTCTGGTTTCGTGTGATCGCCGTCTTCAAACAGTTCGATTGCGATCATCGCTCCCAGCCCGCGTACATCGCCAATCTCGCGGTGGGTTTCCGCGATAGCCAGCAGGCCTTCGCGCAGGGTTTGCCCCAGGTCGTTGGCTTTTTGCAGCAGATTTTCCTGTTCGAAAATATTCAGTACCGCCAGTGCGGCGGCACAGGCAATCGGGTTACCGGCATAGGTACCGCCCAGACCGCCCGGTGGGATTGCGTCCATGACTTCGGCGCGCCCGGTCACTCCCGCCAGCGGGAAGCCACCGGCGATAGATTTGGCGAAGGTGGTGAGATCGGGCGCAACGCCCATCTGCTCCATAGCGAACAGCGTACCGGTACGGCCCGCGCCGCTCTGTACTTCATCGGCAATCAGCATGATGCCGTGCTCGTCACAAATGGCGCGCAGACGTTGCATAAAAGCAGGAGAGGCGGCGTAAAAACCACCTTCGCCCTGGACGGGCTCAATCACGATGGCGGCAACGTCTTCCGGAGCGGCATCATTTTTGAAGATACGGTGAATGCTGGCGATAGCATCGTCTTCACTGATGCCGTGCAGCGGGCAAGGATAAAGCGCACGGTACACGTGGCCCGGCATCAGTCCCATTCCTGCAGAGTACGGGTTTACTTTCCCGGTCAGCGACAGGGTGTAGTGGGTTCGACCGTGGTAAGCGCCGCTGAAGGCGATAGTGCCGGTTCGTTTGGTGGCGGCGCGGGCGATTTTCACCGCGTTTTCCACCGCTTCCGAGCCGGTTGTCACCAGCAGGGTTTTTTTGGCGAAATCGCCCGGCACTTTCTTATTCATGATTTCGCACAGCTCCAGGTACGGCTCATAGGCCAGCACCTGGAAACAGGTATGGGACAGCTTTTTCAACTGTGCTTCTACCGCAGAGACGATCTGCGGGTGCAGGTGGCCGGTGTTCAGCACCGCAATACCGCCAGCAAAATCGAGGAATTCACGGCCTTCAACGTCCCAGACTCGACAGTTTTCTGCACGCTCGGCAAAAATAGGGTGGATTTGTCCTACGCCACGGGGAACGGCGTTGCTGCGACGTTGCATAAGTTCTTTGTTGGTGCTCATCAGGTGTTCTCCAGTATTTATTTTATTAAAGGCCGATGCACATATATTTGATTTCTAAGTAGTCTTCGATGCCGTATTTCGATCCTTCACGGCCAAGACCGGAGGCTTTGATTCCCCCAAACGGGGCGACTTCGTTGGAGATAATGCCGGTGTTAATCCCGACAATGCCGTATTCCAGCGCTTCGCCAACGCGAAAGACGCGGCTCAAATCACGGGCGTAGAAATAGGCGGCCAGACCAAACTCAGTGTCATTAGCCTGAGCGATGACGTCAGCCTCGTCCTTAAACCGGAACAGCGGAGCCAGCGGGCCGAACGTCTCTTCTTTGGCGACCTTCGCGTTGTCAGGCACATCCACCAAAATGGTGGGCTGGAAGAAGTTGCCGCCGAGTGCGTGAGGTTTGCCACCCGCGATAATGCGCGCGCCTTTATCCAGAGCATCGGCGATGTGTTCCTGCACTTTGGCTACCGCTTTCTCGTCGATCAGCGGCCCGGTGGTGACGTCAGGCTGCAGACCATCACCGAGGTGCAGTTTGCTCACTGCCTGCTGGAGTTTTTCGGCAAAACGGTCATACACGCCGTCCTGCACGTACAGGCGGTTGGCGCAGACACAGGTTTGGCCAGCGTTACGGAACTTCGATGCCAGTGCGCCTTCTACGGCTTTATCGAGATCGGCATCGTCAAAGACGATAAACGGCGCATTGCCGCCCAGCTCCAGCGACACTTTTTTGATGTCTTTGGCGCACTGCTGCATTAACTGACGGCCAATTTCGGTTGAGCCGGTAAATGACAGCTTGCGTACCAGCGGGTTGCCGGTCAGCTCGTTGCCGACCGCGCTCGCTGAACCGGTCACCACGCTGA
>NZ_SZWS01000063.1:70648-84103 GCF_005281245.1 Citrobacter sp. wls826 | reverse complement strand
CGGGATCCCGGCGCGATTGGCAAGCTCTGCCAGCGCCAGTGCGGAGTAGGGAGTCTGGCTGGCCGGTTTAAGCACCATTGTGCAACCAGCCGCCAGCGCCGGACCAGCTTTGCGGGTAATCATCGCCGCGGGGAAGTTCCACGGCGTAATCGCGGCGGTAACGCCGATCGGCTGTTTGATGACGATTAGGCGTTTGTCGGCCTGGTGGCCGGGGATCGTATCGCCATAGATACGTTTGCCCTCTTCGGCAAACCACTCAATAAAGGAAGCGGCATAGGTGATTTCACCTTTGGCTTCTGCCAGCGGTTTACCCTGTTCCAGGGTCATCAGACGGGCGAGATCGTCCTGATGCTCAATCATCAGGTTGAACCAGCGGCGCAGGATGTTGGCCCGCTCTTTGGCGGTCAGCGCACGCCAGGCGGGCAGAGCGCGGTTAGCGGCGTTAATTGCTTCGCGGGTTTCATCCGCCCCCATTTTCGGTACGCTACCTAATTGCTGACCGTTGGCGGGGTTGGTCACCGCGATGGTCTCGCCGCTGTTGGCGTCACGCCAGTTGCCGTCGATCAGTGCCTGCTGGCGAAATAAGGTTGGATCGTTAAGTTGCATAATTGCGTCCTGTCTTAATCGTTTTAACGGGTGAATGCGGCGTGTAATGTTTCCACGCTACGTGCCGCACGCAGCGTGCGTCCGGGATTACTCTGGTTCTCCAGCAGCGCATGAACTTTGCTGACAATATGCGCGCCGATAGGGATCGCCGACGTTGCTGCCGGAGAAGGCGCGTTACAGGTGTGAATTGAGCGTGGCGTGGTGACAAACAGGAAATCGTCGATTAGTTTGCCGTCCGGTGATACAGCCTGTGCCCGCACGCCTGCAGGCCAGGGCTGCAGATCTTTGAGCGTCAGACTCGGGCAGTACTTTTGTACCAGCCGCAGATAACCGCTTTTGCACAGCGAATTCTTCATTTCGCCAAGTCCTGAGCGCAGGTTGTTTTGCAGCACGCGACGAATGCCGGAAGAGCTGAGGATCTCCAGCGTATCGCTGAGCGAGAAGTCGCGTTTACGGTAGCCTTCACGTTTAAATGCCAGTACCGCGTTGGGGCCCACGGTGACGCTGCCGTCAATCATCCGGGTCAGATGAACGCCGAGAAACGGCATCGCCGGGTCGGGGATGGGGTAGATCAGATGGTTGACTATCTGGTTATGTTCTGACGCCAGACGGAAATATTCGCCACGGAACGGACAGATGATAAAGCCGGGTTCAACGCCGAGCATTTTCACTAGTCGGTCCGCCATCAGGCCAGAGCAGCTAATCAGCGTCGCTCCCTCAAATTCCTGACCCTGACGGGTATGTACGACAACGCCCGCAGCGTGCTCTTTTAGCGCGCTGACCTCAGCGTTGTAGATAATCTCACCGCCTTTGGCCTGAAATATCTTCGCCATCGCGGCGGTCACTTCGCGGTAGCTGACGATCCCGCTCGACGGAACAAAAATACCGCCCAGCCCGGTGATGTTGGGTTCACGCTCGCGAAGCTCCTGCGCATTCAGCCATTCGCGCTCAAGGCCGTTAGCGGCGGTGCGATCCCACAGCGCGCGCATGCGCTCCATTTCCAGTTCGGAGGTGGCAACCAGCATTTTTCCGCAGACGTCGTAGCGGATGCCGTTTTGGTCGCAAAAGGCTTTTGTGGCGCGATTTCCGGCCAGGCAAAACTGCGCCTTCAGGCTGCCGGGGGTGTAATAGACCCCGGCATGAATTACGCCGCTGTTGTGGCCCGTCTGATGACAGGCCGGGCCGGACTCTTTTTCCAGCAGCGCGATTCTGGCGTCCGGATAGACATCAATCAGCTGCATGGCGGTCGACATGCCGATAATGCCGCCGCCAATAATCACAAAATCATACATCCGCTTTATTCCTTCGCGCTTACTGATGGGTCTGGTAGTGGTTTGTCGCGTAAGCGAAATAACCACGCTGGCGCATCAGTTCGCGGCGCAGGTCAGGATGCGAGGTGAAGCGATCGCGACCGTGCAACCAGAACAGGTTGTTGATTAGCAGGAATTTACCGACTGAAACCGGAACGGAAATAATGGCCTTGCTGGTTTCCAACGCATCGGACAAATCGCTCAGCCAGACGCCTTCTTCATAATCTTTTGGCTGGACGAACTGGTCGATGTAGCGCATCACCGGGCGGCCCTGCTGGTCAACGTCAAACACCGGATGGAACACTTCCTGGCTGACGTTTTTGCTTGGCGGTGCGGCAAAGCGCATGGCGCGACGCGCCAGCGGGTGGGTAAAGTACTGATCCAGATGTTCCCAGTCGTCGAGGTGCAGCAGCAGCGAGTTACCGCCGGTCATGTTCTGCTCGTCAATCTTCATCATCAGCACATAGTCGGTGATTTCTTCGAGGTAGGTTCCGTCGTTATGCAGTTCCATTACACGGTGCGGCTGGCGCAGATAGCTGTCTGAGTTATCAACGTTTTTCACCACAAAACGGGCATAGTATTGACCGCTCATCGCATCAAAATTGGAGCGCCCGATAAGATGCGCTACCGCCGTCGCCAGCTTGACCATCTCTTCAGCCTGTGCCACATCATCCACGCCAACGGCGTTGATCAGCAGTGCGCCTTCGGCACGATCGAGCAACGTTTTCAGCAGCAAAGGCTGCAACTGATTGCCGCACAGGTCGTCGAGGATCTTGCCCACTTTGAAGCGCAGGAAGGATTTGTATTCCAGTGCCTGCACCGGCCACTGCGCTACGGCTTTCAGAAATTGCTCAGTGGTTTCAGCGGAAAAAGTCAGCTCCAGCAGGCGTGGGGACTGGGCTGATGGTTTCAACGTGAAACCGCTGTAGTGCTGGGCTGGATCATCAGCGTTCGGTTTTACGGCAGTCAGTGCGTTCATCAAATCGTTCCTCTCAGTAGATTGTCAGGGAGATATGGCGCAGCTCGTTTCGTAGCCATAAATTAAAAATATCTACATTTTTGAAAAACGCGCACAGAATTGGCTTGTTTGTTTATTATTTGTGATCAAAAACAACAATTATTTAACATTATAAAAAGTAAGTATTTAGAGGCTGGATGGATACTGAGTGGCTATTTCAGGGGCGAACCCCCCTGATTTTAAAGAAGAATATAAGGTGTATTAATGTTCAAGTGCGATGGCGCAGACGTGTTCAACATGAGTCAGATCGTGGTATAAGTCGGGCAAGGTCATCTTTTTACGTATTACGATTTTGAGATTAACCTCAATTTTGCCCTTCTTGATATCCCTGATCGTGATGTTTTCAATAATGTTTTTCTGTTGATGAATGCGGGTTATCAGATTTTCGAGAGCGTCGCGTTGATCAAGAATAACCCGCACTTTTACTTTTCCGGGAAACTGGTTTCTGGTCTGTAAGAAAATAATGAATGGGCTTAGTTTGATGGCGAGTAAAAATAAAGCCGTGGCAAAAAAAGCATGAAAATAAAAACCGGCTCCACAGGTGATTCCCACCCCTGCAGATGCCCAGACAATTGCTGCAGTAGTAAGACCAGAGATAGCATCGTCATGTCGGTGCAGAATGACTCCCGCACCGAGAAAACCAACGCCGCTGATAATCTGGGCCGCCAGGCGCATAGGATCGCTACGGATATTCATCGAAATTTCAGCATAGTATTCAGCAGATTGTATTGATACGACAGTTAACACGCAGCTGGCTACGGATAAAATAACGCAGGTTTTGAAGCCGACCGGTTTCCCTTTCGATTCCCTTTCCAGGCCAATAATGCCACCCAGAATAAATGCAATGCTGATTTTGATGATCGTAGTTAAAGGCAACAATCCTTGCTCATTGATGATGGCGGCCAGATTATTCATGCAATTACCTTAATGAGAGAGTCTTTAACGATCAGGAGTTTGCTTTTTTCAATGTGAGGTCCGTTTTGCGTTTGGAAATATCGTCCCGGAAGAAAATCAGGAAGAATACGCTGACCACTGCGGCAACGCCTGCTGAAACTAGCCAGAATGTTTCCCATTGTGGTAACGACTCTGGACCTTGTTCCGTCACGGTGTTATTAAAGATTTGCCCGCATACGGTAGAAGCAAATAGCAGACCAACGCCGTTGGAGACGATAAATCGCAAGCTTTGGGCTTGTGCTTTGATCTCTGGCGCGGCTTTACGGTCAACATAAATGTCGCCCACGGTAAAGAAAAAGTCCCAGCAGAATCCTTGTAACATCAGGCCGATCAGCACAAACATCATGTTGGCATCCAGCGAAGCATTAGCAAATAATAGTGTGCGGATAATCCAGCAAACGGCGCCTAACATTAGAGTTATTTTGAAGCCAGCTTTCAGTAAGAAGAATGACAGCAGGAACATGAAAATGACTTCACAGGCGATGCCAACCTGCATCATTGAAGCGGCGTTATCGAATCCAAGCGCTTTTAAAAAGACCGGGATATAGGCGGAATAAGCCGTTTTGGGGATCATCAGGACAAAAATACTGAGCATCAAAACTGAGAAACTACGGTCTTTGAAGAGCGCCAGAGCGTCCAGACATAACAGATCGCGAAGCGTAAACACGCTTCCTTTTGCTTTCGGTGGGGTGTTTGGCAACGTAAAACAGTACAGGCCGAGAACGACACCTGAGGCCGACGCAATATACCAGGTGATGGTATTTCCAGAATAACCCATTTCACCAATGATAAAGCCGATGACCATAAAGCCAAATGTGCCGAATACACGAATAAATGGGAAGTATTTTACCCCGTTAATGTGGCTGAAACTGATACTGTTAGCCAGCGCAGTTGTAGGATAAAACAGCAGACCAACCAGGAAAATCATGGTCAACGTCATACCTGTGTTGTGTGCCTCAATAAATTGTGGAACAAACAACAGTACACCAGCATTAATTAAATGCAGGATCGCCATGACTTTTTGTGACGAAAAGAAGCGGTCGGCGACCATGCCAATAAATAGCGGGGAAAGAATAGTCGCCAGGCCAAGCAAGGCATAGGATGAGCCAATAATTGTTGCCATACCATAGGTGCTCAATACCAGCCCCATGGTCATATTCCAGGCACCCTGCATGAAATATTGTATGAACATCATAATCAACAGGCGTGGTGTTTTATTAAGGTCCATATTGCATATCCTTATTGATTGATGCTCAGGTTAAGCCCGTCCCAGGCGACAAGAATGTTTTCTTTGTCGCATGCCGCAATGAGATCGTCGTGCAGCAGACCTCCGCTGTGTGAAATATGCGAGACGATAAGTTGGCTATTTTTCTCAAGGCAACCCAGTTCCGCAAGCCTGTCTCTGGCGGCGAAGACTGTTTCCAGACTCATGTGGTTATTAGTACGATTATCACCATTAAAACCGTAGGTGCATTCCAGGACAGCCAGATCGATTTTTTTCCCTTTCAACCACTGCCATGTGAGCTCAGGAAACCAGCCTGAATCATGTCCGTAGAAAATGGACTGACCTTCCTTTTCGATAAACCAGGTATAACAAAGCTCCCACTTGGCATGGTTAGCCAGTAGTGGAGTGATGCGGTATCCGCGAGTTTCAACGGTCACGAAGGGAACCAGACAATGAAAAGCAAATCTTTCAGCGCTGTAGCCCGGTAACACTTGGGCGGCACCGTTAATTGCACGGTCATTACCAAAAATGTGCAACGGATGAGTAATCTCAAATCCGTACCCTTCCATCCGGCTAAAAAGATCGCCGACGTTGAAATGATCGGGGTGAGTATGTGTGAACAATAGCGATCTGATCTCTGTTGCATCCAGGCCATCTCGCAGCAGTTGCTGGCTGAATTCAGGCGCGACGTCAATGAGCAGTTCATCGTCGATAATGGCTGAAGAGTGTGTGCGTAAGTCTTTGCCTTTACGAATGCGGGCTTGCTGGCAGTGCTCACAACGGCAAAAAGGATTGGGGATCCCTTCAGATGCAGCGGTTCCCAGAAAATGAATCTTCATGTTTCCCTCTTAATGACAAATGTGATTGTTGTTTTTTTAAGCGTTAATGTAATGAAACGTAATTGGAACGTGTCAATTATGATTCCAGCGTTTTATATGAACAATGATCTTTTGCTTTAGAAGTGATCCTCTTCAAATATTATAAAATTTATATATGTATTTCATTGTGTTAAGAATTTAAGGTCATGAGTTTTGTCTATGGATAGCGTCAGGCTTTTATTTTGATATGCTTATAAAATGCACATTTTTGTTTTGTAACGTTCAAATTATTGTGCTGAAGATAGTTTCCTGATGAGTGCCGTGCTAGCATCAAAGCATCAGGGGAAGGATGTAAAAATGCCAACTATCAAAGACATAGCAAGAATTGCCGGTGTGTCGCATGGGACTGTTTCGAATGTGCTCAATGGCAGAGGGAATGTAAGCGTCGAGAAAATTGAAGCGGTTCAACGTGCAGCCCGAGAAGTTGGCTATCAGTTGAATGCGCAGGCGCAATCGTTGAGAGCCAGCAAAAGTCAGGGAGTGGCATTGATTCTGCCCGACATCAATGCCGAGCAGTATTTTCAACTCTATCGGGGATTGCATCAGGTCTGGCAGCCTTCATTAAGCGAACCGATTGACCTTTACCTGACCAATGATCTGCCCAATCTTGAGCTGGAGATCCTGCAAACGCTGGCGGCAAAGTCTTACCAGGCCATTGTCTCAGTCAGTTGCCTGAATGACAGTCAGCCCTATTACGACTTGCTCAGACTCTCTCCGGAGAATGTTCTGTTTGCCTATCGCCAGCCTGTCGGCGCAGTTTGTTATTTTAGCCTTGATTATGTGACTGCAGGCGAAGAAATAGCGAGAAGGGCGCTGGCACAGCAGCCGGGCCATATTGGCGTTTTCTGTGAACGTCTGGAATTTTCCCACAGCGCGCGCTTCACTCAAGCGATACAGGAAACCTGCCGGGAATTAAGTCCGCTTACAAAGCTGACGATTTTACCTGCACATGCCAGTGAAGCTAACACCGTCGCTTTTGACTTTTTTCGTGGGGCAATTCCCGATCTGTTTATTGTCCAGGACTCTGAGAGAACGCGAGCACTAACGCAAGCAGCCTGGTTTGGTAGCTCCCAGTCCTGCCCGCCGATATTGCAACTGAGTGATAATCTTCCTGCATCTTTCGACGGGATCACAAGCTACCAGATGGATTATGGTCGTTTGGGGACGACTATTGCCTCCAGTATTCGCCAGCCCAAAAGTAAAGAAAAGCATCGTATTCTGACGAATTGCGGTTTTTCCTGGAATGGTCAGTACGTGCCGCCGCCTGAGAAAGAGGCGACGCTGAATATGTTAATTTTACCGAGTCCTTCGACTGATGCGTTGAAGAAACTATTACCCCACTTTTATCGCCAGACCGGTATTAAGGTAAATCTTGCGGTTTATCCCTATGATGAAGTTTTTGAAATTCTCTCCCATCTTCATCTACATCCTTATTACGATTTACTGCGAATCGATATGGCGTGTTTTCCCTGGTTTGCAGAGAAAGCACTATTACCGCTGGAGTCCGTCTCTTCTGAGCTTCCGTTACTGCTGGAACACTTCTCTGAGCAAATTCAACAGCACTTCAGCATAGTAAATGGGACGGCATGGGCAATACCTTTTGATGCCAGTATGCAGCTTCTGTTTTATCGACGAGATCTGTTTGAAGATGCGACGATTAAACGGATGTTTTATGAAGCAACGGGAAAAGAGTTAACGCTTCCAGAGAGCTTTGCGCAATTTGATGAGATAGCGGCTTTCTTTAGTCAATTACATCAGCCAGAAAATAAACAGCGCCCGATGGGAACGGCGGTGACGCTAGGAAGCTCAGGGCTTATCGCTACTGAGTATCTGCTGCGTTACTACGCGCTCGGTGGGCGTTTGGTGCGTGAAGGCGAGCCGGTACAACTCGAGCCTTCACTTGCCACTGCTGCACTCGAACAATATCTACAACAACTTTCTATCGCCGTGAACCTGCCCGGAGAGTGGTGGAGTGACGCGGTAAAACAGTTTGAGCGTGGAAATCTTGCCATGCTGATCATGTATCTCAATTTGTTTAACGATGTGGCGCACACCGCCATAGCTCCCACAATTGGCTATGCGCCCGTTCCGGGGCAACTACCACAATTGGGTGGCGGCTCCATCGGAATGTCCCGCTACAGTAAAAAGAAAAAACAGGTTGAGCAGTTCTTTCATTGGCTCTATTCCGATGAAATTGCCCGGCATCTGGTTCTGCTGGGAGGGAATAGCGCCTGGTCTGGAATATGTCACGACCAAAACGTTCTCAATCTCTACCCGTGGTTTAATTTATTGAATGAAAAAGGTATGACGGGAATAAGGGAGTCTGAGGGAAGTAAAGGTGAACCTTTCAACCTGCGCCAGGCAGAGATTATTATCGGGCAAGGTGTGACGAATGCGATTAACGGCATTATGGATGTCATCCAGGCCGTGGAATATATCAATGCGCGAATAAGAAACGAAACGGGTGCCTGAAAATAGGCAGCGCCTCTTACTGATGACGTAAGAGGCGAGGTAATGCTTTGATCAGTAACCGACTTTATAAATGCGCCCGGTTTGGATGCCTTCCACGCTGCGGCGATAGGCATTGGCAACGGTAGCGGCGGGGACGCTTTCAAAGCCTGGGAAGAAACCATCGTATGCTTCGGCGGATTCACTGAGTACGGTTGGGCTTATCAGGTTAATGCGCTGGCCACGACCTAGCTCACAGGCAGCAGCGCGCACAAATCCTTCCAGCCCGGCATTGATCGTTGCCGCATTCGCCCCTTGTGCGATGGGTTCATGGGCGATAATGCCGCTAATCAGCGTAATCGAGCCGCCATCATTGAGGAAATGTTGCCCGGTTAATGCCAGACGTATCTGGCCTAACAGCTTATCCTGTAATCCCTGATTAAAGTCCTCGTCGGTCATTGTCGACAGCGGGCCAAAGAACAGGTTGCCGGTGGCGGAAACGATCGCATCTACCCGACCGACTTTTTCAAACAATGCCCCGACACTCTCCTGCGAGGTGATATCGACCTGGTAATCTCCCCGCGTGCGACCTACGCGGATCACCTCATGTTTACGGCTTAACGTTTCTGTGACTGCGCGCCCCACTGTACCGCTGGCACCAATAATGACGATTTTCATAACCACCTCCAGAATAGTGTGAGCCACTATTCTTTAATGAAAATGAAATCGGATAAACTGGCTATAAGTTAGATGATTACTAACCAGGAGTTTGTAATATGGATAAGCTGCGCGGCATGGAAACGTTTATCGCCGTGGTGGAGAGCGGAAGCTTTACCTCCGCGGCAACAAGACTCGAGATGTCTGCGGTGATGGTGGGAAAATATATCACCCAACTGGAAGCACAGCTCGGCACGCGTCTGCTGGAGCGCAATACTCGCCGCCAGAGCCTGACCGATGCCGGGCGTGTCTATTTTGAAGAAGCCCGCCGCGTGCTGGAGCAGGTGTCGATAGCCGAGCGTTCGGTAGAGCGTCTGCGGCTGGCCCCTGCGGGGACGCTGCGCATTAGCGCGCCTACTTCTTTTGGCGCTTGCGTTATCTCGCCGCTGGCCGCTGCGTTTTTACAGGCCTGGCCAGAGGTGCGCATTGAGCTGGATCTGACCAACCGGATGGTTGATCTGGTGAATGAAGGCGTCGACCTGGCGATCCGTATTGGCGATATCCATCAGACTGATGTGGTGGCGAAATACCTGTGCCCTTACCGTATGGCGATCTGTGCATCAAAGGATTATCTTGCCCGTCATGGCACGCCCCTTACGCCTGCGGATCTGGTGGATCATCTGTGCCTGTCCCATACCGTGTGGACGGCTCGCAACGAATGGATACTGCCTGGCGTGACGGGCGAAGTCAGATGGAAGCGCGATGCGATCCTGCGCTGTAACGATGGTCATGGCCTGCGTATGGCGGCGGTAGCGGGGGCCGGACTGTTATTGCAACCGGAGGTGCTGCTGGCGCAAGAGCTGGCTACCGGGAAACTGATTCGGATACTGGAAAAGTTTACGCCGCAGCCGCGGCCGATTCATCTACTGTGGCGACAAGATTTGCGTCCGCTGCCCAAGCTGACGCGGTTTGTTGAGCACGTACTCAGTGCCGTTCAGGAATTAAGATGAAAATGCCGGATAAGGCGCGTCAGCGCCGCTACCCGGCATATTATTAGCTGATATCCACCTGCGGTTTGCTATTACGTTTACGAATCAGGCGTAGCACCGGCGGGACAACGATAACCAGTACCGCCATCACCAGCAGCACTTTCGCCACGCCGCTGGCCCACAGAATATCCATATTACCGTTACTGATAGACAGCGCCCGACGCAGGTTCTGCTCCAGCATTTCCCCGAGAACGAAGCCTAAAATCAACGGCGACATCGGGAAGTGCATTTTGCGCAATATGTAGCCCAGCACGCCGAGGGCAACCATCAGCACCAGATCGAAAGTGGTGCTGTGGACGGCATACACGCCCACCGCGGAGACTGCCGCGATAGCCGGTACCAAAAACCACAAGGGGATGGTCAGCATACGGGTAAACAGGCCGATCAACGGGATGTTCATCACCAGCAGCATCACGTTAGCAATCAGCAGCGCCGCAATCAGCCCCCAGACGATGTCCGGCTGTTCGGTGAACATGGCCGGACCCGGTGTGATATTGTACAGCGTCAGCGCGCCCATCATCACCGCCGTGGTGCCGGAACCCGGTACGCCGAGCGTCAGCATCGGGATAAAGGAGCCACAGGCCGAGGCGTTGTTGGCGGCTTCGGGGGCCGCCACGCCGCGTATATCCCCTTTGCCGAAGCTGTCGCTATTGCCGCTGAGCTTTTTCTCGGTCATATAGGTGATAGCGCTGGCAATGGTTGCGCCCGCGCCAGGCAGGACGCCGACGAAAAAGCCAATCACCGATGAACGCAGGGTTGCGCCAACGCACTGCGCACCTTCTTTGGCGTTAAATAACATGCGGCCCGTTTTACGCACCAGCGTCTGGCCACTGCTGGTATGTTCCAGCATTAACAGTATTTCAGAGACTGAGAACAGCCCAATCACTACCACGATAAACTGCACACCGTCGGAGAGATGAACGCTGTCAAAGGTAAAGCGATAAACCCCGGTATTGGCGTCTACGCCGACGGTCGCAAGGCCGAGACCGATAAGCGCTGCCAGAAATGATTTCAGCGGGTTTTGCGCCATCATGCTGCCGAGGCAGGCAATGGCGAAAACCATTAAGGCAAAGTATTCCGCCGGACCGAAGGCCAGTGACCATTGGGCTAACGCCGGGGCAAACAGAATGATGCCGCCGATAGCGATAAGCGAACCAATGAAAGAGCTGACCGCCGAGATAGAGAGCGCAACGCCACCACGGCCTTGCTGCGCCATCGGGTAGCCATCCAGCGCGGTCATAATCGCCGCCGCATCGCCGGGAACATTCAGCAAGATGGAGGAGATACGTCCGCCGTATTCACAACCTATGTAGACCGTAGCCAGCAGGATCAGCGCAGATTCTGCAGGCAGATGCAAAGCGAAGGCCAGAGGCAGGAGGATCGCCACGCCGTTAATGGGTCCAAGACCAGGCAACAGCCCGACAATGGTACCGACAAAACAGCCAATCAGGGCGATGACCAGGTTTTCCGGCGTCATGGCCACCGCGAAACCCTGAGAAAGATAAATCCAGGTATCCATCGTTTCTCCGTTAACCCAGCCAGGCGCCGAGTGGTAAGGTGACGTCAAGCAGTCGGTCAAAGGCATACCACAGCAGAATGCCGAGTACCGCGCCGGAAATCCCGGCAGCCGGAATGGTTGCGCCGAACAGCATGCCAATCACCACGGTGAGAATGGCGGTGGAGATAGGAAAACCGAGCCATTCGAAACCCCAGGCGTACATCAACAGAACAATCACCATCGTCAGCAGCTTTTGCAGCACGTGACGGCGGGGCCAACTGATGGTGTCGGGATGGCGCAACAGCAGCGCCACGGCGCATACCAGCATCAGGCTGATAATGCCAAGCGGAAAGGGACGCGGCCCAACCGGCTCATAGCTGTATTCGCTGGTGATTTGCCAGGCTACGAACAGCCCGGCTATACAGAGCAACAGCCAGATACCTGCAAAAATACGATCGCTCATCATCTTTGCCTCTGCGCTTATTTCGCCAGACCGAAGGCTTTCGCCTGCTCACGGTAATCCGTGACCTGCTTTTTCACGTATTCGTCGAGCTGCTTACCGCTCATGTTGAATTCAAACAGGCCGCGCAGATCGCGCTGCTTTTTAAACTCATCGGTCTGCTGGAGTTTGTTAAAGGCATCAACCCACCACTGATACTCGGCGTCGCTGACTTTTGGTCCAACGTAGAAGCCACGAATGATGGGCCACACGAGGTCATAACCCTGCTCTTTGGCGGTTGGCACGTTAGCTAACTGGCCTGGCAGACGTTCATCAGAGAACACGGCGAGCACGCGGATTTTGTCGCCGCTAAGATAAGGCACCATCTCGCTGAGATCGCCGGAAACCACCTGTACGTGATTCCCCATCAGCGCGGTGACCGGTTCGCCGCCGCCCTCAAAGGCCACATAGCGCATCTTGTGTGGATCGACGTTGGCTTTTTGCGCCAGCAGCGCCGACTTCATCCAGTCCTGACTACCGATAGAGGCGCCTGCGCCAATGACCACGCTGTTAGGATCTTTCTCCATTGCCGTCAGCAGATCTTTCAGCGTTTTCCATGGTGAGTCCTGGCGTACGGCAATCATGCCGTAGTCAGTGCCGACACTTGCCAGCCAGCGGACATCATCAACGCCGTAGCGACCAAACTTCCCTTGTGACAGGTTCAGCAGCGAGCCGCCGGAGAATGCCACTACGGTACCCGCTTCCGCTGGACGTTGCGCGACGATCGCGTTATAGGCCACGGCGCCAACGCCACCGGGCATGTAGGTAACGCGCATCGGTTTTTCGATAGCGCCGGTTTCCATCATGCTCACTTGAATCAACTTACAGGTGAGATCGAAACCACCGCCAGGTTTAGCAGGGGCGATACATTCTGTGCGCGATGGCGCTTGTTCCGCCAGAACAGAGGTACTCATCAGTAAAATGCTTGCAGTAAGGGTACGAAGTAACTGTTTTTTCATTGTTTATCCTCACGCCGGAAAACCGGATTTTCGGGTACGGAAGAAGATTTTTGTGATTATGTGAGCCGATGTGTAGCAGTTCGGTTGCATGATTGTTAAAACATTAACCTTTCAATTCCCTTTCAATGCGGCAGAAACTTTACAGGATGTGATATGCGTCTCTTATTAGCGGAAGATAACCGTGAGTTAGCTCACTGGCTGGAGAAAGCGCTGGTGCAAAACGGTTTTGCCGTCGACTGCGTTTTTGATGGGCTGGCGGCCGACCATCTTTTACAGAGCGAAACGTACGCGCTGGCGGTGCTGGACATCAATATGCCGGGACTGGATGGTCTTGACGTCGTTCAGCGCCTGCGC
>NZ_SZWS01000063.1:53555-70622 GCF_005281245.1 Citrobacter sp. wls826 | reverse complement strand
CGCGGGCAGGCGCTTCCTGTGCTGCTGCTGACGGCGCGCAGCGCGGTGGCCGATCGGGTGAAAGGATTGAACGTCGGGGCCGATGATTATCTGGCAAAACCGTTTGAAATCGAGGAGCTGGATGCCCGGCTGAGGGCTTTGCTACGCCGCAGCGCGGGGCAGGTGCAGGGCATACAGCAACTGGGCGAACTGGCGTTTCACGATGAGGGCTATTTTCTGTTGCAGGGGCAGCCGCTGGCGCTCACGCCGCGCGAACAGGCATTGCTGACGGTGCTGATGTACCGTCGATTGCGACCGGTTTCGCGTCAGCAGTTGTTTGAACAGGTCTTCAGTCTAAACGATGAGGTCAGCCCGGAAAGCATTGAATTGTACATCCATCGTCTGCGTAAAAAGCTACAGGGAAGCGATGTGCGCATCGCCACGCTACGCGGGCTGGGCTATGTGCTGGAGCGTAGCGATGAAGTGGGTTAAACCCCAATCGTTGTACCTGCAACTGCTGATGTTTCTGGGTTTGCCGCTCATGTTGTTGTGGGGGTTGTCGGCATTTAACAGCTATGTCAGCGCGCTACAGGCGGCGACGCAGGCGTATGACCGGACGCTGCTCTCGTCTGCCAGAACCGTCTCCGAGCGACTGGTGGTGCACAACAAACAGCTGGAAGTGAATGTGCCGTGGGTGGTGCTGGACAGCTTTGAACTGAATATGAACGACAGGTTGTATTACAAGGTGGTCGATCCGGCGGGGAAGGTTATCTCAGGTTATGACGATTTACCTGCGATGCCGCCTGCGACATCGCGTACGCGGCTTTATCCGGCGCTGGCGTGGTTTTATCACACTGAATATCGCGGGGAGGCAATTCGCGTGGCGCGTCTGCTGCAGCCCGTCAACGAGGGCGGCATTATCGGCATGGCCGAGATTTATGTCGCCGAAACGCTGCAATCGCGACGTTACCTGGCGCGACAGCTGCTGTTTTCCTCGTGGGTTTCGCAAGGGCTGCTGGTGCTGCTCACGCTGGTGCTGGTCGGCTGGCTGCTGCGTCGGGTGTTACGCCCGATGCGCCAGCTGTCATCGCTGATGGTGCGTCGCGAGCCTGGGCTGCTGACGCCGCTGCCAGAGCTGCTGCCGTGGTCGGAAACCCGTCTGTTGATTGTGGCATTCAACCGTTATCTGGACCGACTTCGCGGCCTGATCTCTCGCCAGGAGCGCTTCAGCGCGGATGCTTCTCATCAGCTTAAAACGCCGCTGGCGGTGCTAAAAACTCAGGCGGCGGTGGCCCTCGCCAGCCAGCAGCCGCAGCAATGGTATGAGAGTCTGCAAGCCATGAGCTCCACGCTGGACAACACCATTCAACTGACGGAAAGGCTGTTACAGCTGTCGGCTGTGAAGCGCAAAGAGCAAGGAGAAAGGCACTTCTCGCCGGTTAATTTGTATGAGGTGGTGCAAAGCAGTTGTTTCACGCGACTGGCGCAGGCGCGCAGTAAAGGGATCGATCTGGGCTATGAAGGGGAACAGGATGCGGTGTGGATTGAGGGCGATGAAGTCCTGCTTGGCGAACTGTGCGGGAATCTGCTGGATAACGCACTGAAATACACGCCGCCGCATGGTGTGGTAACCGCCCGTCTGCTGCGAAAAGGAGAGGCGGTGGTGCTGGTGGTTGAAGATAGCGGGCCGGGTATCGATGAGCAGATGGTGCACCAGGCGCTGCTACCGTTTCATCGCCTTGATAACGTCGGTAATGTCCCTGGCGCCGGGATAGGCCTGGCGCTGGTCAACGACATTGCTCGTCTGCACCGCTCGCACCCTCAGCTATCACGGAGTGAAACATTAGGCGGGTTAAGCGTACGACTGCGGTTTTTATGCCTGGTGCGAGACGCGCAGGACGATCAGCATCGTCCTGCGCCTGTTATTTAAAGGTCACCGTCGCATTGACAGGGATACTAAATGTGCCGGGTTGGGGAGGATTTTTCAGCCAGAACAGGGTTGCCATGAACTCTTTGCGTCGGCTGTCGCTCTGGTTGGTAAACGCGCTGCTGGCAAAATCGATACGGTTGCCGCTGATAATGTCCCCGGAGCCGGGGTGTGCAGCATCCTGGAGCGTAACGCCGATATCTGGCGTACCCTGACCGGTAAAAACTGCGCCGCTGTTGCTCGTGGTGCCGGTAAACGTTACCGCGTAGTTGATGCCGCGACATTCATGCTTCCCGGCGGCTTCTGCGGCAATAACGGCAAACTGTTTACTGTGGCTGTTATCTTTTCCCACTTTTGCTTCGGTAATGCTGATCCTGCCAAACTCGACGGTATCCGTTCCTTTGTCAGAGCTGATAGAGACGATCGGTTCGCAGTTGATATAACTGATGTTATTCAGGCCATTAAGCGCGGGGCCAAAGTTTTTTGCCGGATTGCTGGTGGAGCAATGCGAACCGCAGGCGTTAATGCTGCCAATACCGTCGACGACAAAAACTTTGTTGATGGTGCGACCGGCCAGCGCAGGCAAAGGATCCGGGAGTTTTCCGGTAGCGACCAGACTGAGGTTAAAGGTGAAAGAAAATGTTTGTGGGCGCGCCTGGCAGTCACTGGTATGGCTGTGGTTATTACTCCTGCAGTAGTTGTCTGAACCTGCTCGGGGCAACGTTGCCTGATATTGGGTGGTGACGGCCTGGGCGCTTTGATCGTAGGGGCGACCATCAATGCTCACCACCAGTTTCATATTGGTTCCCTGCAGAAAATGCGCAAACTCATGATCAGGGTCGATGTAGATTCTGGCGGCTTCGCCGTGGGGCATATAGTCTGTGTCGCGGCAAGTGACGCTAACGGTTTGTGGATTGGACACCCAAACGGTGTCCCCAGCGGTGGTACTGTGGCTGATTTTAATGGGATCAACGTGTACGGAGACGCTGTTTGCTGTACAGGTAACCGCATAGCTTGCACTACTGAATATCGGCAAACAAAGCAGCACCACGAGTTTAACTATTTTTAACGGATTCATTGATTGCACCTTACGAGCCGACGCACTGGGCGGTAATTTGTGTATATCCGATTTTCTTCACCGGCTGGTTATGGTTATCCGGCATTTGAATAAAGCAGTGTTCATTTGCGTGGGAGCCCCAGCGCACTTCCAGGCGAGAATTGTCCTCCACGCCGCTGGCATACAGTGCGCCATGCATACCGACCAGACCGTGGCTACGACCTTTGGTATCTCGTACGTTCGCGCCGACCGGGGGGGCAATATTGCCGGGCATGACGGCATTGACCAGATAGTTGCGGCCGCTGAAGGTTTCAAACACCACTTTGCCGATGGCTTTCTCTGTTGGAACAATTTTTTTCTGTGCCTGCGGAATATCCAGCCCGGCACCAATATCAGCGGTATTCAGACTCACCACGTTGTAATGCCATGCGTCTGCGGCGGTAAGGACCGCATAGCCGTTACCGTCAATTGCCACGCCATTTTGTTGCTGGATATGGACACCGTCGGCATTTTTGGCTTCGACCAACACCATGGTATCGCCAGGAGAGTGCATGAGCGTCACGCCGCCTGCGTGCAGCATTGCCCCGCCGCTGATGCCCATATTCATATTCTGGTAGTTGCGTCCTGCGCTGTAGCCCCCCTGAACATTCATCTTGTCACCTTGCCAGGCGGCGTTAACCCCGGCAGAGGAATCCTGTCGATCGGTGGTACTGCCCTGAACGCCCCAGCTCAGACGATCGTCAAATGCTGTATTGCTGTAGCTGGTGGAGTAGCTGTCGCCATTCTGCTGGCTATGCATGATGTTGGTGGAGACAAAGCCGCGGCTATCCATGAAATCGAATGGAATGGAAAGCGTCAGGTTGATACTGCGGTCCTGGTAGTCGTACTGGTTACGGGTATCCTGTACATAAACGCTCCAGTTGATTTTCCCCAGTGTATCGTTGTAACCCAGCTGTATCGTGCGGTCGTGACTCCCGTTGTGCCAGTAGTTTTGCTGGCTGGCGCTGACGTAAAGAGAGGCGTTATCCCACAAACGCTGGTTAACAGAGACCTCAAAACGTTGGCGGCGATTATTGTAGTTAGTGGTGTAGTAATGCTTTTTGTTGTGCTCTTCGCCAGGAAAACGCAGCTGTTGATTCGGGTCGTCATAGGCGATGTCGTAATAGCCCGAGGACCAACTGTTATGCTCGTTAATGGTGTCGCTAAAGCTGTAATAACCGGAGGTATTGTAGCGGTAGCCTACCAGACGGAAATCCGTACCGTACTGGTTCAGCGATTTGGAGTATAAGAAACGATAACTTTGTCCTGTGGACGCATCTCCACTGGCGAGCTGCGCTCTGGCGGTAGTGATATCGAAAGAGATCGCGCCGAACTGGTGCAGATCCTGAGCGATCCCGGTGGCAATCGCATTATAGCTTTCTGCGGTCAGGAAACCACCGTACAACGTGGAGCCAAAGCTGAGACCATAACTCAATGTGCCTTGAACAAAGCGGGGCCGCCAGCCGCCGCTGTAACCGTCGCGGTATTCCCCTGCCGTAAACTGAAAGCGGTTGTTACCTGCACGCAGCATGTTCGGTACCGCCGAATAAGGCACACTGAAATTACGCCGACTGCCATCGGCTTCAATAACGCTAACGTTCAGGTCGCCGCTTTGGTTGCTGGGGTTGATATCGTCAATGTCAAACGCGCCTGGCGCGACGTTTTTGCTGTAAATCAGATAGCCATTTTGACGGATTTCGATTGTGGCATTGCTATTGGCGACGCCGCGAACGACTGGCGCAAAATCGCGTTGGCTATCAGGCAACATGTTTTCATCGCTGGTGAGCTGTGCCCCGGTAAACTGGATGCTGTCAAATACATCGTCGTCCGTATATGTTTGCCCGAAGCGCAAGCGGCTACGCAGCGCAATAATATTACGTTCCACCCACGTGGAAACCGCCTGCCATTGACGGCCTGAACCGCTGGCATAGCTGAAAGTAGACTGGTTACGAAAATGCCATCCCGCCAGGTTTATACCGTTGGCAAAACTGGCAAAAACAGAGTCATGATCCTGGCCCTGTTCAATCAGGTGCGTCGTATTGGCGTTGTAGCCGACAAAAGCGGCATTAATCCCATCGTCATAGGCCGATTCAGGCACGGCGTCATGCGCAGTCGAAAGCAGAAACGCTTCTGGTACTGAAATATCAATGCGCTGGTAGTTTGCATCTGCCGTCAGGCGACTGTTTGCGATCAGAGCCGTGAGCTCCACGCAGGTATCGGCGTTACCTTCAGGGATTTTAATCCCGTATTTGCGCAGATCGTCCGCGCTCAGGCAAGGTTGCGGCTTGCCTTGTGGTTGACGTCTTTTAAAGTCAACATTGCGCGTTTCGACGAAGCTATGGTCTAGATATATATCGTATTCAAACGTGCCTTCGCTAAGTCCGTCATTACGGGCTATTTGCACTACGGAGGTAATATTTTGCGTACCATGTACAAAACGGGTATTAAACTGCGGCGTGCTGCTGGCGTATGCAGGTATGCACACGGCCAGCGTTGACAGCGTAAAGAGGGTGTACCGTTGCGGGTGCTTATTTTTTTTCATCATGTGCAACCCCAGCTTAATTGCAAGATACCGGGACGTTATTAACCGCGTTAGTGCCGCCGTAATCATCTACCCAGCTAAAACCGATATGGCTGACTTTTTGCTGTGACAACGCAAACGTGCGTTCGCCATGCGGATTAATCATGTCGGCATCAATGTTTTGGCCGTTAATATGTAATTGCGTCAGGGAGATATGTAACGGCGTCGCATTGACCGCCCGCAGAGTATGACCGTGGCACTGCCACTGTAATTTCTCAACGGCTTCAGGTAGCGTCATATTCAGCCCAACAGGGCGATAAAATAGTTTGATGCGAATACGCTGCGCCAGCTGTAAGGTATTTTCTTCATTCTCGATGGTGGGGATTTCCTGCACATTAATCCACACTACAGATTCAACATCCTCAGGAAAGCCGTTGCCCTGATAAATAGCTCGCAACACGGCTGATTTATGGCCGTCAAGTTTCAGGATCGGGGGCGTAATTAACATTGGCAGATTGGCAGGCGTCTCATCCGGATTACCATTATCCAGCCACGTCTGTACCATATATGGCTTGTCTGTATTATTGTTGACGTCAAACATCGCCGCTTTATCGTTCTCATTATAAATAACGCGCGTTTGACCCAAATTAATTGCGCTGTGAGCGGTGCTAATCACACACAGCAGCAGGTAAAAGAATATTTTATTCATCAGGTGCACTTTCCAGGTTCAGGGAAGAGTGCCATCCATAGCAATCAACGTCCGTTATTTATAAATGACGGTGTAATTCATATCCGCAGTGATCGTGCCAGCCGCAGGCAGCGTTCCGCCAATTTGCTGATATTTGGCGACCAGATCGATTTGTGCATCGCCATTTTGATCTGCTTTTAAGCTCACCTCATTACTACCGGAAGCGAAATCGAGGGCATGACCCGCTTGATCCACTTCGATGCCAACATCGGTGGCAGAAGCCGAGCCACGTTTCGCTTCCAGAAGTGCTGTGTTACTGCCAGGGGTTTTACCGGTAAAGACCACCACATAGCCGCTTCCTCCAGTTACCCCACTACAGCCGCTAAATTGCAACGTAAACGGAGTATCACCGGTGCTAGAGCCCGCGCCGCTAAATAGCTGGTTGGTAACTTGTGGCAATGCCACTGTTTTACCTGGCTGGTTTGCTGTGCTCACCACGCAGGTACTGGCAACAATTTCACCGGTAAAATGGACCGTCGCGGTGGCTTTAGAACCTGTTGCGGCAGTGGTAACGTAATTCGCTGCTGCGCCAGCATTAGCGGCAAACAAAGCGACCAGTACACTGCTGGTAAGTGCAGTTTTCATCATCATAACTCCGTTAAATTTATTATTTACCCAGAAAAGTACTTGTCAGAGGCACAGATTCAGCTGGAGTTCATCAACGTCAAAAAATGATGTAGGACTTCATTTGAAAGAAATGATTAACGTGCGTAAATTGCTCAACAAGTAATCCGGCGCGGATATTATTTATTTGCGAAAAATAAGTAAACAAAATTTTTTTGGCATGATTGAATGGCTTTGGAAGGTGTTTTTATATATATCTTAACAAAAGTGTATACATTGTTATCAATAATTCGTTGGGGCGATTTACGCTGCTTTTAACAAAATTTTAATGCTGTCATTTATTCTCTTCTCTTTATTTTAAATTGATGTGTTGGTAAGCGCTGTAAACTCTGATGTTAAAGGTGTGTTCATGCAGAATGTTGACATTAGTAATATGTAACACGCATTTTCTCAATGATTGGCTATCGTTTTAATTTAAGCCATGCTTGCCGCTTCTACTCATCGGAGTTGCTACAATTATTTAAACTAAATTTTTTTACTATTCGTTTTTTTTTTTGAAATTTGAGCGTGAAAATGAAAGCAATCGCAGACTCTTCGTAAAATACCTTATTTATAATAAGGTTGCTAATCATTGCTTTGTAAATGTGTTACTAAGTTATTTTTATGGTGGGAATTATAAATACACTTATTGATTTCTTCTTGTCGCTCTCCAGGACTCTCATCACTGAGCGTAGCGCAACGAGGTTTGGACAAAGTATTGCTTTTTGTAAGGTTAACCCGTTGTCAGGCGCTCATCATGTGATTCTAGCCACTGGTAGCTTATGAATTGTGATCTGTCAATGACGTTTATGTTGCAATTAATCATGTTTTTTAAGGATGAAATTAAAAAATATTACCAATAAATAATCATCTAAATCATTGGGTTGCATTTGTATGGTGCGAAACCCATCACATTGTATTACATTGTTTTTTACATTTACTGACAGTGTGCCATTGCGTTTTTAAGACTTGTGATATAATTAGCAACATAAATGAGAAAAAAACAATTAAAGATCAATAAATAATGGGCTGAGATATGCTTAAAAAATCGCTAAAGATTAGCAGCCAGGGATATCCAGTCTTTTTAAAGCTGGTCGATTTCATTGTAATCAATGCGACGTTAATTTTTAGCGCCCATCTGTTAGGTCTGGCGCCATTTAACACCATTGCCATTCTGAGTATTCTCTTCTCAGTCTTTTTCTTACTGTTTGCTGAATACATTAAAATGTATCAACAAAAGATTAAGACGATCGGTTTACGTAATCAAAAACGGTTGGTTTTTTGTACACTACTGGCGATTTTTCTGAACGAACTGGTCAGCATGACGGTGGCTGAACCCGAGTCTCTCGGCTACTTAGACAAACTGCCTTCCCCCTTTTATTCAGCGATTATTTACTGGTACTTCATCCCATTACCTTTTCTTTATTACATTCGCTTTTTCATTTTTAAATATTCAACGAAAAAGAGTATGCGTGTGGCGATTATTGGTCTGACCGACAATGGCCTGGCGGCAGAAAACGCGTTAATGGATGAATACGCTAATATCACATTAGATCTGGCTTTTTATGATGAGCGCGCCTTATCCCGCTGTGGCGATATCGTCGATAAGGTTAAAAGCCCCTTTCGTGGGCCGGTGATCAATCTGGTTGAGGAAGCCCGGCAGGGAAATATAGACGAAATCTACATCGCTTTACCGATGGTAGCTTTACAACGCATTCGTCATTTTTTGGCGATGATGTCAGACACCACCGTAGATACGTATATTGTTCCTGACTTCCACACCTACAGTAACAACATGTCCAAGCTGCGCTCCATTCACAACCTGCAAACTATTGGCATTTTTAGTTCGCCGTTCGAAGGGGCGGGTTCGTTTATCAAGCGGGCGGAAGATTTGGTGCTTGGTAGCATCATTATGGTGATGATTTCTTCGCTGATGTTGGCCATTGCCATTGGAATCAAACTCACTTCCCGCGGGCCAGTCTTTTTCAAACAAGACCGGTATGGTCTTAGCGGGCAAAAAATTAAGGTCTGGAAGTTTCGCTCGATGCGCGTTATGGAGAACGCCGATACGGTTATTCAGGCCACTAAAAACGATCCACGAGTAACCAAGTTTGGTAGTTTCTTACGCCGTACCTCACTGGATGAACTACCGCAATTTATCAATGTATTGCAGGGAAGTATGTCGATTGTCGGTCCCAGACCTCATGCGGTTACGCATAATGAGCAGTACCGTAAACAGGTCGAAAATTACATGATCCGCCATAAAGTTAAGCCTGGGATCACCGGGCTTGCGCAGATCAACGGTTTCCGCGGGGAAATCGATGCGCTTTATAAGATGGAAAAAAGGGTTCAGTACGATATTGAGTACATTCAAAACTGGTCTTTATGGTTGGATATAAAAATTATTATTAAAACTATTTTTAAAGGATTTATCGGTAAGAATGCATACTAAATTACTCGTGATTACCGGAATCGTGATATCGCAGCCCGTATGGGCTGATTTAACACCGAAATCACACATTGGCTTTGCGGGGATCGACTTCCAGGGCAAGGTCGCTGTGGACTATGGTTATAATGATAACGTGTCTTATCAGCCACATAGCAGAGATGCTATCGGTTCCTCGTTTCAGAGCGCAGCGCCCGTTTTGAGTATGATCGGAGAGCGCGGTCAGGATAAGTATTTACTGATGTACTCCGGTGATTATCGTAACTACTCAAGCGATTCCGCTGATAACTATAACGATCATTTTTTCCGTTTTAACGGTGCCTGGCGCTATGGGCTCAAGCACGGCTTAACACTCAATCTGGAGGATACGCTTGGGCACGAATCCCGCGGTCGAGGGATCACTGAGGGGTTTCTACCGGGTCAATTCGAGCAGTATGGGATTAAATCTCCGCTGACGACGAATTTTATTAACAGTGAATTGCGCTATAGCTATGGCGCGCCGGATGGGCGCGGGAAAGCGGAACTGGCGTTGTTATACAAAAAACTGACGTTCGGCAATACGTCTGACGCCCAGGAGAGTAGTGAAGATTTCTACAATTACATTCAGGAACAGGAATGGCACGAAAATAGCCTGGTGGCAGAAATTTTTGACCAATACACATCCAGAACGCGTTTTCGCTATAGCTTTATTACTAACCAGCGTCACTATGATAACAACTCAGAAAAAGACACTAATGAGTATTATTTACTGTATGGCCTGAAGTCACAGTTGACGGGAAAAACCAATGTCGACATGAATATTTCATGGTTGTACAAGACATTTGAAAACAACGCAAACTCGCATGATTTTAATGGTCTAAACTGGGATGTAAAAGGGGAGTGGAAGCCGTTACAACAGTCTGTTTTCACGGTGCACTCAGCGCAAAGCATTAAAGACCCATCGGAAGTTGGGGGATATATTTTAGTCACCCAGTATGGTCTTTCTTACCAGCACTTCTGGTTAGGCAACCGTTTCTCTACCTTGCTGGATTACTCATACACTTCAGAAGACTATAAAAAACAGAATAAAGATCGGCATGATAAAGATGGGGTATTTAGCGTAACCATGAGCTATGACTACACACCGTCGGTCAATTTTGAGATTAAATATCAAATAGATACGTTGAATTCGAATAAGGATACTGATTCGTTTTATATCGGTCCCAACGACAATCAGGAAGTCATCAGAACGTTGGGTTATGATAATTCTATGATTATGCTTAAAGCTAAGGTTCAGATCTAAAATGAAAATAATAGAACTGTGCGCGGTTTTGCTATTCAGTATCCTGATGGTCGGATGCACAACGTCCAGCCCGAGATTAATGGACGATCCTGCTACTGTTCAGCAGGATTACCGACTTGGGGCAGGGGATACTGTCAATATCGCTGTTCATGGTCAACCCGATATGACGATGCGGTTTATTTTGGATAAGAGTGGGGAGATTAATTTCCCGTTTGTTGGTGCTCTTATTTTAAAAGATAAAACTGTTGAGCAGGTGACTAACGAATTAACTCAACGCCTGACTGGAGATTATTTTACAACACCGATGGTGACGGTGAGTATTGCCGAGTTCCGTAAATACTATGTTTCTGGCGAGGTGAAAAGTCCGAATGGATTCGCTTATGAGCCAGGACTTACCGTCGAGAAATCTATTGCGCAGGCGGGGGGATTTACAGATCGTGCTGATCGTCAAGATATCAACATTCGCCTGTCAGGTAGCAATCAGCTGCTTGAGAATGTTGATTTAACGCACTCTGTTCATCCTGGGGATGTCGTGATTATTGGCATGGGGTTCTTCTGACGATGAAACTATCAATAGTGGAAAACGGCAAAAAACGAGAAAGCACTGTTGAATTCTCCCGCTTTGCCAAAGCGCTGAAAAAGAACGCCTGGAAAATCGCGCTGGCCGGTATCGTTGCCGGGGTCGTGGCTTATCCGTTAATCAGCATGATGTCCTCAAAGTATGTATCAACGGCGACGGTGCTGATTAAGGCGCAGGCCGATAACGTTTCTCCGTTCCCACAGGTTGATGGTTTCGATTCAACGCGCAGTGGTTACTACGAAACGCAATATGCGTTGATGCATTCACGAATTGTGCTCGAGCAAGCCGTTCGCGATATGAAGCTGGATGAAAACCCGGCATTTACCGGGGAAAAAGCCGATGCTCAGGGCGCTGATAGCAGTGAAAGTCGGCAACTGAGAATGGAGCTGGCGCTGAAAACGTTGTCGAAAAACCTGAATGTCATCGGTATTCGGACAACGAACCTCGCCTCTATTACCTATGAATCGACTTCGCCCCAGGTTGCGGCTGATATCGCCAACGGCGTCGCGCAGGCTTTCATCAACTATACGCTGGAGCAAAAGCGTCAGAAAGTAGAGAAAGCCCGCGAACTGAATTATGAAAAAATGGAAGAGATTCAGAAGTCGATAGCGAAGCAAAAAGAAGAGATGGAAAGCTATCTGAAAAATGCCGGGCTGTTGACCTTTCGCGGTATCGATGGTTTTGAAACCGAGCAGTTAAGTATCGTGACCAATCGTCTGGCCGATGCGACCCAACGTCGTGTTGCCGCTGAATCCGTTTATAACGAAGTGAATGGCGCAGGGAAGTCCGCCGAAAGCGTTATCTCGCTGCCTTCGGTCTCTAACCACGCTCAGATTCAGGATCTGCGCATTGCGCTGATTCAGGCGCAGCGTACGTTGTCTGAACTGCGCAAAGTTTATGGGCCAAAAAACCCCGCCATTTTAAAAGCAGAGGCCGATGTTCAGTCGATCCAAAGCCAAACCGGACGGGTGTTGGGTGAGCTGAAAGTCGGCTTACGTCAGCAATATCTGGCGGCGCTGGCGGATGAAAAGAACTATCAGCAACAGGTGGAACAGCAGAAAGAGATCTTCCAGAAAATGGCGTCAAAACGGGATGCCTGGAACGGCCAAAAACTGTCGTTAGATAAAATGGAAGACCTGTATAAATCGCTCTATCAGCGTACTCAGGAGCTGTCGCTGTCCGGCGTGAATGCCGATGCGGTGTTATACGATCCCGCTGTTCCCGCACTAAAACCGGCGAAGCCGAATAAATCACTGCTGTTGGTGATGGTGGTCATGCTGGTGGTCGTGTTCAGCATCATGTATTTCATTGTCAAAGCGGCGATGGATAACTCAATCGCTAGCCTGAGTCGCATGAAAAAGCGCCTCAACGTTACCCCGCTGGGCGAAATCCGTCGTTTTAGTGGAACCTCAGGGCGTGCGCAAGTGCGGGACATGATCCTGAAGAACCCGCTGAATGCCGATATTGTGCACGGTATCCGTACCCGGATTATGCTGGATAATCGTCCATTACAGACGCTCGCCGTGGCATCGACGGAACACGGTGATGGGCGTTCTTTGTTGGCGAATCTGTTAGCGAACTCCTTTAGTTTTGACCAGAAAACGCTGCTAATTGATGCGGATTTCTTTAATACGGGCGGGCTTTCTTCTGAACTGGCATCAGCCACATCCGCAGGCCTGGCTGAGCTGCTGCGCGGAGAGACTCAGCTGGAACAGGCGCGGATCACGCTCAGTGATAATCTCGACTTTATTGCGCACGGCAAGAGCACCATCTCTTCTTTACTGATGCTGTCGTCGGAGCACGTTGAACCCTTAATGCGCGAACTGAAATCGCATTATCAGCGCATCATTATTGATGTTGCTGCTGTGAATCAGAGTCAGGATGTTCAACTGATCAAACGTGCCGTTGATGGGGTTGTTTTCATTGTGAAAGCCGGGGTGGGGTCGGCGGTACACATCGCCAGCGCACTGGATAAGATTGAGGAAAATAACGGCGTGGTGATTGGCGCGGTACTCAATGCGGTTGAAGAAAAAGATCTTGAAACCCAGGAGGGTCTGCGTTCACTTAACTTCAGTACCGATCAACTGATGACGACGCCAGGCCGGGTATGAGTCTACTGAAGAGCGCTTCCACGATAGCTGGTTCATCAGTCATCTCGCAGTTGATTGGTGCGCTGTCTATCTGGTTGATTTCGCACAAGTATGATATGGCTGAGGTGGGGCTTTACGCGCTCAATTACAGCATCGCCGTGGTGGGCGCGCAGGTGTGTACCTTTGCATCGCAGCTTTTAATTCCAAAACAGCACGACGACGAACTGGTACAGAACGTCGTATTTTGCCTGATCCAAAGCACGATCATTGCCTTACCGTACGCCGTACTGACAGCGTGGCTGTTTCACCAGAACATCCTGTTCCTCTATTTGCTGACGCTGGCGACGGCGTGGGTTTTAATCTCGGAAAACCTGTCGCTGCGCACGGCCAATTTTCGTTTTCTGATTTTCCAGCGCATCTCTGTCTCTGTGGTGGTATTACTTTCGGTTCTGGTTACGCATCAGGTGCAACTGTTTTATTGGTCATGGGCCTGCGCGACGATGGTGCTGACCATAAGCTGTATTTTGCATTCGTTTGATATTCGTTCCGTGGCGGCCAGACATTTGCGACCTGCCAGTAACTGGCATTTTTTCAAACAAAATATCCATCACATTACCAAAGTCGGTAGTGCGGAAGTGCTGGCGATGGCCAGCAGCAATTTGCCGATTATGTTGATTAACTTTTGGTTCTCGGCGCTGACGGCAGGTTATTTTTCCGTGGTTAGCCGCTTTTGCCTGGCGCCGGTGGTGATCATCGGCAACGCAGTGCGCAATACTATTTTTTCCAAGTGGTCTATCGACTTCAGAAATAATACCTTTAATTTTCATGAATATACCAGGGTACGGATGCTACTGTTGGTTCTGGGGGTTATCTGTACTCTCGGGGTGTTTATTTTCTATCCAATAGTGATGCGTCTGGGCTTTAGCGAAGACTGGATTAACTCCATTGAAACGTCGCGCTACATGTTGCCCTATTTATTCCCGGCGCTGGCGATAAGCCCTCTGACGGTGATTGAGCTTATTTTTGGTTCCCACCGCTATTTTCTGCGTATCCAACTGGAACAGCTGGCGATTGTGTTATTCGCATTTGTCGTCATTCCCTATTTTCATAAAGATTATGCCACGTCGGTTATCCTGTTTTCTTCACTGACATTTATTCGCTACGCCTTCATTTATCTGAAAATGAATAAGCGAGCCAATCTTCTGAAAGACAAGCCGGTGATACTATGACGCTGAATACCGGATACTATTTACAGGTTTTTAGCTTTATCACGCTGATCCTGTGTGGCCTGGTGCAATACTTTACCGGCATGCAGTCGGTGCTGTGGATCCCCTTTTTCCTGACCCTGTTGATGGTGGGATTATTGGTGATGCAGACGCGTGATGGCTCGCTGCAGCTGGATGCGCAGGAGACGATTGTCCTGGCGTTGTATTTTTCGTTCCTGATACTGGCCGGAACATCGACGCTGATTCAGGGCGGGATCACCGTCGCGATTGTGGCATTTAAAAATGAAATCGCATTGTCACTGGTGATGATCTGTTTGCTGCTGGGATTTTGCCGGGAGTCGCAGATTTACCGTGCAACGCGCTATCTGTACTGGGTGTTTTACGCGCAAATCCCGGTAATGATTTATCAGGTTTTACTGGTCGTTCCCCAGCGCGTTGCGGTGCGTGGCGAAGATGAGAAATGGGACTCCGTGGTTGGCACGTTTGGCGGTGACCCCATGGGGGGCGGTAACACTGCTGCGATGGGCCTGTTTTGCCTGTTGATTATGTTGTTAAAAGTCTCTGAGTATAAGCACGGGTTGGCCACGTTCAAGTCCATGGCGTTGCACATTGTTCTTGGGATCGGGCTATGTATTATTGGTGAAGTGAAGTTCGTCATTCTGCTGTCACCTCTGTTCCTCGCGTGGGTGTGGATCTCACCGAGCTACGTCAAAGACGTCAGTAAGGTTAATCTGAAGACGCTGTTGGTTATTGTGGCGGGCATGCTGCTGCTTATTAGCCTGTCGATAGTGATCCTCGCGTACTATTATTCTTCCGCGTTTGGCGGCGATCCGTCGAAAAGCTCGTTAAGCATTTTCATCGACTCCTTAAGCTATATCTTTGACCCGAACTACATCATGTCTACCGGGGAGTTAGGGCGCTTTACGACGTTCCTGTTCTGGTTGAAAAATAACGATCTGTGGGGGCTTTCAGGAACGTTATTTGGTTATGGGCTCAACGCCACAAACAGCGGGAGTACGGTATCGCCGGGCTTTTTGAATATCATTTATAACTTAATTCTCGACTCGACTTCCCTGAGTATGCTGCTGTGGGAAGTCGGGGTGATCGGCACGTTACTTTTTATTAGCTTATTCATTTATATCCTGAAAGTTTGTCAGCCAAAGCCATTACTGACGCTTGAACAACTGGACCAGCAGGATCTTCAGTTGCTGAGCTTTGCACCGGCGTTTAACGCTTTTGCTATCAGTTGCTTAATTAGCTTACCTTACAGCCAGATACTGATGATTACACCGATGTTACAATTCCTGTTCTATTTATCACTAGGATCAAGTTTAGTGATTCGTCGAACCGTCCTTCGCTGTGTAGGGTAATTGTATGGACCAAAAACCGTTTATTTCAGTGAGTATTAAAACACTCAATGAATCTGAATGTATTGAGAAAACGATAGACAGTATCCGCAGGCAGCTTGTTGATTATCCACATAAGATTATAGTGGCAGATAGCCTGTCAACGGATAACACCCAACAGCTTGCGATCGATAAAGGGGTGACCGTGGTCTCTTTAACTGACCCAGGCGATCGCTGCTGCGGCGTCGGGCATCAGTTAGGTTATCTGTATAGTGAAGGGGAATATCTGTTGCTGATGGACGGCGACATGGAGCTGGAAGAGGGCTTTGTGGATCAGGCTGTCGCTTTTTTGCAGGCTGAGCCGGAATATGCAGGTGTCGCGGGAACCGTTGAAATGGACGATGCCGTTAACTATGAATTTAAATCGCGTAAGCAGCGTATTAGTAAAATCTATCCGCTTGGAGATAGCGACCATTTAGGCGGTGGTGGGTTATATCGCCGCTCTGCGATTGAGAAAATTGGTTATCTCACCAACCGTAATTTGCACGCTTATGAAGAAGCTGAACTTGGCCTGCGTTTGCTCGATGCGGGTTATAAACTACGCCGTCTGAATATTCCGTATTTTATCCATACTTCGCATACCATGCCGACCTTTCAGATGCTGAAGCACCGCTGGAAAAGTGGATACTATCAGGCACCGGGCGAGCTTTTACGTTGTGCGTGGGGAAAACCTTATTTCGGCAAAGCGTTAAAAATGGTTAAGAACGAGGCGATTTTTTCTGTGTATCTGATTGCCTTGTTTATTGCGGCGGTGACCTTCAATCTCGAACTTTTCGATATTGCATTTCTACCCTTGCTAGCCTTTATTATCTTGAAAACCGTGAAGAATCGATCGTTATTGAACGGATTGCAGAGCGTAATGAACCTGGCCGTGCTTTCTGCGGGACTTGTTAAAGGGTTGACTAAACCAGTACGCGATCCGTTGACTCCGCCTGACAGTAAAATCATTCATGAATAACTAAGGCTGGCGCAATGAAAGTTTTATTAGTGAATAAGTTTTTTTTCATTAAAGGCGGCGCGGAAACCGTTTATTTTCAAGAGCGCGAGATGCTGAAACAGGCCGGAGTGCAGGTTATTGATTTCTCGATGCAGCATGAGAATAATTTCCCTTCGGACTATGCGGATTATTTCGTCAGCAATGTGGACTACCACCAAGAGAGCAA
>NZ_SZWS01000063.1:49576-53506 GCF_005281245.1 Citrobacter sp. wls826 | reverse complement strand
CAAAACGGCGGTTAACTTTATTCATAATTCGCAAGCCTGCAAAAAGATGCTGGCGCTACTACAAAAAGAGCGTCCGGATATCGTCCACTTCCATAACATTTACCATCAGTTAACGCCGGCGTTGATTAAAGTGGCCCGCAATTTTGGCTGCAAAACAGTGTTGACCGCGCATGACTATAAAATCGTCTGTCCTGCCTATTCCATGCTGCGCGACGGTAAAGTGTGTGATTCCTGTATTACCGGGACGGTTTTCAATGCCTTCAGGTATCGTTGCCAGGAAGGCTCTGCTTCAAAAAGCCTCCTGCTTTCTTTAGAGGCGACCTGGCAATATATTGCGCAAAATTACCAGGCGCTGGATGTGATCGTTTCGCCGAGCGTCTTTTTACGCGGCGTATTGTTGCGTACGCTGCCGAATTCGCGCATTGATGTCATCGTCAATGGCGTTGATGACAGCCGTCCTCTGGATGAGGTAAGCGATGCGGGCTATATGCTGTACTTCGGTCGCCTGAGCCGTGAAAAGGGCGTGGCAACGTTATTGGCGGCGCATGAGAAAATGCAGAACAAAGCGCCGCTGAAAATTGTGGGGCACGGTCCCCTGCACGACGAATTAGTCGCCCAATACCCGGACGTTGAGTTTTTAGGTTATGTGCAACAAGGGGAAGCCCTCGATAACCTTATTAAGCATGCACGGGCAGTGATCCTTCCTTCAGAATGCTATGAAAACTGTTCTATGGCGATATTAGAGGCGATGTCCTTAGGCAAGCCGGTGATCGGATCGCGCATCGGCGGCATCCCGGAACAAATTCGTGATGATATCGAAGGGATTTTATTCGAACCTGGCAATGCGCAGGAGTTAGCAAATGCGCTGGATGCACTGGCCGACTCGCCAGAGAAGGCGCGGGTCATGGGCTTACAGGGGCGTGCGCGATTGAGTGAAAAATATGCGCTGAGTAAACATATGGATACTCTACTGGCGCTCTATAAAGAACTGCTGAGCAGGCCATAGTATGAGTAAAAAAATAACGGTTTTTGGTACGCGTGGTATTCCCGATGTATTGGGCGGGGTGGAGACACACTGTCAGAATCTATATCCTGCCATTAAGCAGCAGTTGGACGTTGATATTTGCGTGATTGCACGCTCGCCGTATGTAAATTACAAACGATCGTTATATAAGAAAGTTGAAACCTACGCGCTGTGGGCACCCAAAAAGCGCTCGCTGGAAGCGATTGTCCATTCCGTTTTAGCGGCATTTAGGACAAGTATCGACCATTCGGATATTGTGCATGTCCATGCTATCGGGCCTGGGCTTGTGATCCCATTATTACGCATGTTAGGGAAAAAGGTGGTGTTCACCCATCATGGACCTGATTACGATCGTCAAAAATGGGGATTCGTTGCCAAAAAAATATTGCTGCTGGGTGAGCGTTGGGCTGTGAAATATGCCAACGAAGTGATTGTGATTTCTGAGGTTATTAATCAATTGATCCAGAAAAAACACGCTCGCTATGATGCGCATTTAATTCACAATGGCGTCAATGAGCCGCGGTCGTTATCTGCGCTGACCATCGACAATACGCTCTCCCGCTTTGGGCTGCAGCCGAAAAACTACCTCGTGGTGGTAGGGCGATTTGTGGAAGAAAAAGGGATGCATGATGCCATCGCCGCCTATCAGCGCAGCGGTTTAACTATGCCGTTAGTGTTAATTGGCGATGCGGATCATCCGACCGAATACAGCATTCGCCTAAAAAAGCTTGCCGCGGACACCCCTGGCGTTGTGATGACGGGGTTCTTGCGTGGTGATGAGCTTCAGGCGGTGTTTTCCCAGGCACAGCTGTTTGTGATGCCTTCATACCATGAAGGATTGCCCATTGCGCTGCTGGAAGCGATGTCATTTTCTCTTCCTGCCGTCGTCAGTGATATTCCGGCTAACCTCGAAGTTCAACTGCCGTCCGAGGCCTATTTTAAGGTGGGGGATGTGACCAGCCTGGCCGAAAAATTAACCGAGTGGGCGGCAACCAATAGCGTGGACTATCGTGTATATTTGCAAAACTACAACTGGCATGAAATCGCCAAAAAGACGATTAACGTCTATCACTCAATTGATAAAGATATAGGTTAATTTTGACCAGTCCTCAAAATCGTCCTCCCGTCATCGAACGATTTTATGCTCATCTTGACGAGCCGATTGCGCAAGGGTTGACCCCTGAACAAAAAGAAGGGGTGGAAAAAGCGATCCTGGCCTCGACTTTGACTTCGCGGCATCAGATCGATATTCGCCGAAGCTTTCCCTTTTTCAGTAAACGCTATTATCTGGTTTTTTTGTTTGGCAGAGATTTGCGTCGGCAGCATCGTCAGGAATCGACCCTGTCGAGAATATTGCTCACTTTCCTGTTGCTGATTGCCGTGTTGTTCGTTACCTGCTGCGTATTGCTGACGCTGTATATGATCAAATCAGCGTTAGGTATTGATGTGTTCCAAAATTTTCATGTAGGCATATGGGACTGGTGGTTAAGCCTGAAAAACCGCTAGCGTAAACAAACCTGTGGAGGGCGTCACTGCGATGAAGTGTAAATGGGTTTCTGCGCTGTTGTTGATGTCCTTTCCGTTGGCGGTTATGTCTGCATTAACGACCGTAACCCCCAAAGCATTAACGGGCCCGCTAACCAATCCGGGGATTGGCGTGGCAAGTTTTCATCAGGGGTACGGTGAAACGCTGGGTCTGGCGGATTATCCCAATACCGGATTTGAATACGAGCGATTTTACTGGCGAGAGCTGGAGCCTGTTGAAGGTCAGTATAATTTTGCGCTGGTGGATGATGCCTTCAAATACGCGGCAGCGCATCGTCCCGCGATGAATGTCGGGCTGCGGTTTATGGTGCTTGCCGATCCGGGGGATGGCACCAAAATTCCCGATTGGCTGATTAAAAAAGGCGTGAAAGGCAGCTGGACGCCCGATAATAAAACATTTATTCCGGATTTAAGCGACCCGCTGTTTATTGAGTACAGCCAGCGTCTGCTGAACGCATTCGGAAAACGCTACGACGGTAATGCGAATCTCGCTTTTGTGGATATCGGCATGGTGGGGGCCTGGGGGGAATGGCATAACAGCAATTTCCCTGAGCTGAAACCACTGTTGGAGCAGTACTCCACCGCGCAGTTAGACCGCTACGTCGCAATGCACTTTTCTGCCTTCCCTTCGACGCCGAAAATAATGTTGATGAGCGGTGGGCAAAGCCTGGCGAATGCGGTGGCGCGAGGGGCTGGATGGCGGGCGGATTGCTGGGGTGACCTGCGCGTATTTTCGGACTCCTGGAGCCATATGGCCGATGATTACCCGCAGCGATTACTGGCAGCACAGCAGAGCTATTCGGGGTTTAATGATGCCTGGAAACGTGCGCCGGTCAGTCTGGAAATCTGTTCATATATGCAGGACTGGAAGAACACCTTCCACTATACGCGTGCCGAAGTGCAGGGCATTTTTGACTGGGCGGTCAAGCAGCACGCCAGCACGATCAACCTGAAATCGAGAGCGATACCCAGCGATTATCGACCGATTGTTGATGATGCGCTGACCAAACTGGGCTATCGGTTTCGCTTAGCGTCTCTGAGCCATGAGTCCGTGTGGGACGGCGGACAAACGTTGAGGTTGAACAGTACCTGGTATAACGAAGGTATCGCACCGATTTATCTGCCCTACACGCTGGCATTTCGTGTGGTGGATAGCGCCAATAAGGTGGTGGCGCAGGGGAATGCGGCGGATGATATACGACGTTGGCTCCCGGGCGTTTATCAGGTTAGCTACGCATTGCCCATGCCGGGCCGACTGGCGAAAGGGCAATACGCCATTGAGGTTTCGATGCTGGATAAATCCGGGGTGGCAAGAATTAACTTTGCCAACGAAGGAAAGCAAAGCAGCGGCTGGTATCGCG
>NZ_SZWS01000063.1:29783-49497 GCF_005281245.1 Citrobacter sp. wls826 | reverse complement strand
GAGCCTGAGGCTCAGGCTCGTTGCCGGGTACATCAGATGTTATAACCATTCGGGTTGTTTTTTTGCCAGTTCCAGGTGTCACGCATCATTTCATCAAGGTTGTAGATGGCCTTCCAGCCCAACTCTTTGTATGCCAGTGACGGGTCAGACCAACATTCGGCAATGTCGCCGGGCCTTCTGTCGACAAACTGATAGCTTATTTTTTTCTGCGCCGCTTTTTCAAACGCCTCAATCAGATTAATCACAGAATAACCGACCCCGGTACCGAGATTAATCACCTTATAGGCAGCGCCTTTATTCTGGCTATCCAGCGCGGCTAAATGGCCGGTCGCCAAATCCATGACGTGGATATAATCACGAACGCCGGTGCCGTCGGGGGTTGGATAGTCATTACCGTAAACCGACACAGTTTTCAGCTTACCAATCGCAACCTGGGAGATGTACGGCACCAGGTTATTGGGGATACCGTTGGGATCCTCACCAATCCGACCCGATGGATGGGCGCCTACCGGGTTGAAATAGCGCAGGCAGGTAATGCGGAAATCGGGCTGCGCGCGGGAGAAATCGGCCAGAATCTGTTCGACCATTAATTTAGAGGTACCGTACGGATTGGTGGTTCCCCCCGTACGCGATTGCTCGCTCAGCGGCACGCTTTCCGGATTACCGTATACCGTAGCTGATGAGCTAAAAATGAATCGATTAACGCCTGCGGCCAGCATCTCATCCAGTAATACCAGCGTTCCAGTGACGTTGTTTTCGTAGTAAGCAAGAGGTTCTTTTATCGACTCGGAAACCGATTTGAGGCCCGCAAAATGAATGACATCGGTGATGTTATGGTTGGCGAAAATGTTTTTTAATGCCTGCCTGTCGAGAACATCAGCGATATAGACAATGGGTTCCCTTCCTGTGAGTCCCGCGACCCTGTCCAGCGAGATTCGGCTGGCGTTTGCCAGATTATCGATGACAACGACATCATCGCCTCTTTCCAGTAGCGTTAAAACAGTATGTGAACCAATATAACCTGCACCACCAGTGACAAGAATAGCCATACAGACTCCAGAAAAATGCTAAAAACCCGAGCGATTTTCCACCAATGCACCCAAGGATCCAGTGGATCAGTTATTTTGCCGGGAAAGGTATACGTTTCTATATTTTATCATACACTTATATGATATTTTTTTAAAGATTGCCAACAGACTGAACTTATTTATTTTTGTATCATAGGCAATATAATTACTTGAGAAGTTTAGCGTGTGAACGCCGTCACTGTGGTTGATCGACGAATTGATTTGTTCGATCAGATTCTCATCAAAATTAGCGTCATTCAGTGTGACTAATTCTTTGATGTAGATAGATTTTCCATACGTTTCAGGTGTGCATTCCTGGGTTAAGAAATACATTTTGTTATCGACAAGATAAGGCGCACCCGCTCCCCGATGATGATGATTGCTCACCTTCAATGCAGGAGTAATTCTCTGCCACTGTCCGTGAAGATGCTCTGCCGAATGAATAATTATTTTATTATCCATGGTGGTCGACATAAGATAGCAGGTCTCATTCATTGAAAGAAAAATGTTATCTGTCACTTCGGTGTCAGAGATTAGAACTTTAATTTTCTTCCAGCGCGTAGGAAACTCTACTGACTGAAACAGTATCACTTCTTTTCTTTCTGATGATTCAGGAATCATGAAGAGCTGATCGTTAATATTAATCAGGAAAGGAAATGACAAATGACACATCAGGTCGTCAAAACCTTCAAGTTTCACGTCATCAATTTCAACCAGTTCACGATCAAGAATACGGCATCGGAGCGTGCCTTTCGAGTTGCGAAAGCTAAAAGCTTCATAAAAAACAAACAGTTTATCATCTTTTTCAATAAGAAAAGGATCGGCCTGAAACGTATATTTCTTTTTTAACTGCTGTGCAGCGGATTTACTTAATATATCCAGTGTATTATTCGGGAATAAGTGTGTACCATGATCCTTAATAATCATGATATCCCACGACTCATGATAGAATAACATATTTATTATTCTTTTTATTTTTGCTTGCATTCGTACCCGCTCCTTTTTATCGCCTGCATCATGTATGAACAGCTATTTGCGGCTCAGTTCATGAGACCTGTCGCAACGTTGTATGAATGTGCGAAAACTGATGTGAGAACACCAGTGGCTATTTTAAAACTAGTCGCAAGCATGTTTTTTGTCTATAGCACAAAAGTAGGTAAAAGCTCTCCAGAGCATCCTTGCTCCAGTGGACGATTTACTCGAAATGCACCTGCGGGTTATCTGCTAGGGAAACGTAGGTTTTGCTGTTTTTATCCAGGGTACGGATTTCACCGCTTTCGATGTCATATACCCAGCCGTGCAGACGAAGCGCATTATTTCGCAGCCCAACCGCGACGCAAGGATGCGTTTTAATATTATTGAGCTGTGCGATAACGTTTTCTTCCACCATGGCGTTAACTTTATCGATTGGGTTATCCCAGGTTTTCTTCTCAACCACGGCTTTCGCGGCATCGGCATAGTGCAACCAGTGAGCCACAGCGGGCATCGGATCCAGAGGCTGGCTATCAGCAATGGCTTTCATCGCGCCGCAGTTGGAGTGTCCGCAGATGACGATATCCGTCACGCCAAGTGCGACAACCGCGTATTCAATCGTAGCAGATACGCCACCGGGTTCCGGTCCAAAAGACGGAACGATATTACCGGCGTTGCGGATAACGAAAAGCTGTCCGGGCTCTTGTTGAGTAACGAGTTCTGGCACCAGGCGGCTATCGGAACAGGAGATGAAAAGCGCTTTGGGATTCTGGCTGGATGCCAGGCTGCGAAAGAGTTCCTTACGTTGAGGGAAAATCTCTTTTTGGAAGTTGAGGAAGCCCTCAATGATATGTTGCATAGCAGTGTCTCTTTTCTCTGTTTAAGCAGGTTATGATGAAGATCACACTTTCCAGTTTAACACCAGCCGACAGAACGGAAAAACTTTATAGCAGTTCTGCAACATCTTTGTATAGTTTTGCCCCACCGTGGCGGGGCAAAGAGTGTGATGCGCGCTACACGTTCTGTCGTTTTTGGTACGCCGCTTTCAGTCGGTTCATCGCTTCTACCAGTACCGAGCGCGGGCACCCAACGTTGAGTCTCATGTGACCCTCTCCGCCGGGGCCATATTGCGCGCCTGGTGACAGACCCAGTTTTGCTTCCTGCACAAAAAATGCGCTTAGCTGTTCATCGCTAAGATTCATTTTTTCCGCGTTCAGAAACAGAAGATACGATGCGCCGCCATACACAATGGAGATTAAGGGACAGTGCTTTTCAATTTCACTTTTAACAAACGCCACATTGTCGGCCAGGTAGGCTAATAATTTTTGGTGCCAGTCGCCACAATGGGTAAAGGCGCTGTAAATGGCCGCCTGCTGTAATGAATGTGTCTCGGCAAGGTAGCAGTTATCCAGGAAACCATAGAACTGATGGCGTAATTCATCATTTTTAATAATGGCAATTCCGCCCTGGATCGCCGCCGTGTTGAAGGTTTTACTGATTGAGGTCAGCACGATTGACTGGCTCCCTGTCGCTTCGTCTAAAGTAAAAAACGGCAGATGGCGCTTGCCTGGCAGGGTTAAATCACTATGCACTTCATCTGAGAGAATAATGACGCCAGCTTGCTGACAATAGTGACTTACTTTTTCCAGCGTTTCCCGCGACCACACCATACCGCCCGGATTATGCGGCGAAGGGAAAAGAAACATTTTGCACTGCTTGAGTTTTTCGCTGAAATCATGCCAGTCAAATTCGTAATGACCATCTTTCTCAATGAGGCGCGTTTGAATCAAATTCCTGCCGCTGGTATTTACCAGATTAGGGTAGGGGTCATATATTGGCGTACAGGTTAAAATATTCTCACCTGGTCGGGTAAACACCATCAGAGAGAGCACGATAGTTTTTATGACGCCGGGAATAAAATGCAACCAGTGTGGCTTTATGTCGATATCATACTGTTGCACATACCAATGAATAACGGACTCTTTCCATTGCGGATAATCCAGGTTGTAGCCTTGTACTGGCTGCGATACCACTGAACGCAGTGTGCTCATGATTGGCTCTGGCGTCACAAAATCCATATCTGCAATCCACAGCGGTAATACATCGGTGGTGCCGTACATCTGTTGTAATTGACCGTATTTACGGCAATTAACATCCCTTATGACAATATCATCAAACAAAGACATTGCTGACTCCTGGACAGTCTCTGAAAAATAGTTTAAGCAACGCAACAGTGAAGAATATTTCTGTATATCTAATTGATATATTAAATTTACCCTGGTGGTAGCCAATATTTAGCTATTTATTAGCCTATGATTTTTGCTCAACCATATGCTCTGTAGCTTCATTTGGTTCATATTTAGCAATACCAATACCGGTGGCCGCCCACAGCAGGGCAAAGATGATGCCGCTGTAGCAGAGGATTGCCCATGGCAAATAATCAAGCGTCGCCACGCCCAGCATCGTGGCGCAATAAACGCCTGAGGCAGACCAGGGGATAATCGGTTCGACAACGGTTCCGGCATCTTCAGTAGTACGTGAGAGGTTCTTTGTCGCAAGCCCTCGTTTTTTATATTCTTCTTTAAAGGCATCGCCGCACAGCAGCAGTGGCAAGGTTCCATTTGCCGTACAGGCACAGATGGTGAACGTCGTCACAATCGTGGTGGCCACCAGGCGGAATGTGGATTTAACGCCTTTCGTGAGCGCGTTTATCACGGTGTGCAAAGAGCCTGTCGCACTCATTGCGCCGGCAAAGCTGAAGGCGCTGAAGACGGTGACGAAGCTGCTAAACATTGAAATGGCGCCGCCTCGTTCCAGTAAGCGCGAAACATCTGATGACAGTGTTGGCAGGTTATCTCCGGTGAGCATCGCGAGCTTAAAACCGCTAACCACGGATTCGCCAACCGATGATGCGGTAAATTGCTGAAAGGCTAATGCCAGAATCATCGAGACTATTGTGGATAAAAAGAGCATCGGGATTGGCGGTCTTTTTGACAATGAGCCATACAAAACGATGATCGGTGGCAACAGTAGCAGAATGTTAAAGTGATAAATCTGGCCGATAGCGTTCATCAAGTTGGTGATATTAGCTGGCGCGCTGGATGAGGCATCAATGCCCATGCCCATATAGCTGTATACGACGCAGCAAATAATAAATCCCGGGCCGGTGGTCCACAGCAGATGGCCGATATGCGAGTACAGGTTTACACCGGCAGCCAGCGCCGCCATGTTGGTTGAGTCAGAAACCGGAGAAAGCTTATCACCAAACCAGCAGCCGGAGACAATAGCGCCAGCAGCAATGGGCAGCGAAACATTCAGACCAATCGCTACGCCAATCATGGCGATCCCGACGGTTCCGATAGATCCCCAGGAGGTGCCGGTACAGACTGAGATCAGCGCTCCCAGCATAAATGCTGAAATATAGAAATACTGCGGGTTAATCCACTTCAGACCATAATAAATCATCATTGGAATAGTGCCTGACACCATCCATGCGCCAATTAAGAAACCGATACTGGCGACGATTAATATGACAGGAAGCGCTTCAGATATTTTATTGCAAATAGATTGTAGAATGTCATCCCATGTGTAGCCGTGAGCGATGGCGATAAACGAGGCGGTTGCGGTTCCCATGAGGATCATGGGTTCAGCTCGAATATTGAAGATAAAATATCCGATGCTAATGCCACCCAGCATGACTATCATGGGTAAAACTGACCAAAAGAAAGACAATGGCTTTCTGTTGTTGGCGGTGCAGCTATTTAATTCCATAATTCCATCCCAATCGATAATGGTTGAACACGTCAAATAAATACCTGCTACAGGTCACCCATAAATGGGTAACATAGTTGCCAGAGTTCATGGCTGAACCCTATTTTATTAACTGCTGCAGATTATCTATTTTGACCTGCTATTCTGACGCTTATATTTTGGTAGTAAGGTAAGAGTGAGTTTGACGAATAAATTACCCCTCGGCATAAGGTGAATGATTTCGGCGCTGTTGGCTCAGTTTGCGATACTGCTGCGGCGGCATGCCGACGTATTTATGAAATGAGCTATAAAAACGGCTGCTGGATCGGAAACCTGCAATTGTAGCGATATCCAGAATTGTTTTATCCGTATCGCTGAGCAAAGCCCGCACATGGTTGATGCGCATTGCGGTAATATACTGTTTCATGGTTAGTTGCATCACGCGATGAAAAATGCCCATCGCATAATTTGGGTTGAGCTTAACGTGTTCGGCAATAGCATCGACCGTAAGCTGTTTGTCGCAGTTTGCGGCAATAAACTCCAGCATCTGGCTGACGTAAAACTGTGAATGCCGTGAAATACTGTTTTTCTGGGTGCGCGATGTTTTGTTACCCAGCACTGGCCGCCAGCCAGCGAGGCTAAATCGCTTGAGCATCAGGGCAATCTCATCAATGGCTAATTGACGAATTTGCTCATTGTCGCTGTTGAGTTCACTCTGCCAACGCTGCACTTCAAAAGCGCTCAGCTGCTGCGAGGCAAGCGACGTGATCACCATCCCATGCGTCACGTGGTTGATCAGTTCCCTGTCCAGCGGCCAGGACAAAAACAGATGCATCGGTAAGTTGAAGATGGCCATCTGTTTACAGTGCCCGGCATCCGTCAACTGATGGGGTGTGCAGGCCCAGAACAGCGTGATAAAGCCCTGTTTGCTTTTCACTACTTCGTCATTGAAAAGGTACTCCACATCGCCATCAAACGGCACATTCACTTCAACCTGACCGTGCCAGTGGCTGTAGGTCATGGCCAGCGGAGCCCGCAGCTCGACGTCCATCCGCTGATACTCTGAGTAGAGCGCCAGCGGACTTCGCGACTTTTTTTCATAGCTGCGACACATATGTGGGTCGAGCGGCAGCTGCGGGGTACTTTTTGCCATTATGGGTGGGTTCCTGAATAGTGAATCTGACCATGGGTAGCGCCAAAGCATGAACATAGCTTAACCGAAAAAAAACGCCGTTTTCTCTCCATTTTCGCGAAGTTATTCCCAAAAACTCAGATCCTGTGCCTGTCGCTTGCCGATCTGAGTTAACGGGAATGGCGGGTTTTAATTTTAAAAACGGTCAATCAAAGCTGCTCACTTTGCAAAACGACAGCGTTTTTCTGCCAATAAATCGGATTCATAGCGATAGCCAATATTCACGCAATACCATACATTTTGTATGTATCCATATCTTAAGGAATCATCATGTCCAGGCTCCGTACTTTAGCAACGGCTTTAGTTGCCGTTGCCGCGATGTCGATGTGCGCTATCCCCGTTTCGGCTAACCCCGGTAATGGCAACGGAAATGGTAATAGCGGCAACCATGGTAATAGTGGGAATAAGGGTAATAGCAGTCATAGCCAGAAAGGAAACCCAGGCCCAAAAAACAACTCGCAAGCGGAACAGCGTAAAGCTTATGGCAAGCCGGACCATGTTGATAGTGATATTAGCTATAACGTGGCCAGGCAGTATGCCGTCAGATATGGTTTGACGGGATATAAGTCACTGCCTCCGGGCATCGCCAAAAATCTGGCGCGAGGAAAACCACTTCCTCCGGGGATCGCTAAGAAAAGTGTCCCATCCTCGATGCTGAATCAACTGCCGTATTACCCGGGTTATGAATGGCAGGTTGTTGGCGACAATCTGGTGTTGATTGCACTGAGCACGGCAATTGTCACCGCTGTTATCAATGGTGTGTTTGATTAAGTATTCCTGTACTTAATTTGCTCTGTTATACCCACCACAAGCCCGCGCTACGCGGGCTTAATTGTTAAAAAAGTGGGGCTCACAAACCATACAGTTTTATTTTTCGATAGAGCGTGGCAATACTGACTCCCAGTTCTGATGCAGCCTGTTTTTTGCCCTCCACGCTTGAACCAAATCGCTGGATGGCATTTTCGATGGCGTCCCTTTCCGCTCGTTTTCCTTGGATCGCCAGCTGTCGGGGTTGTGCGGTCATCGTGGTTTTCCTGCTGTCAGCCGGGGAGAGTAAATAAGGGGGCAGATGGCTGGCGTTGATCCCAGCGGCTTCTCCGCGCATCACAAAAATGTATTCGATGACGTTGCGTAATTCGCGAATGTTCCCCGGCCAGTGCCAGGCATAAAGGCGATTAATAACGTCATCGGGCAGTTTTTGCGGTGCACGCTGGTAACTGACCGAAAACTCATCGGCAAAGTATTGTGCAAGGACGGCGATATCAGCCCTGCGTTCACGCAGGGAAGGAAGCACCAGAGGGACGACATTCAGGCGATAGAAAAGGTCTTCGCGAAACTGATTATTCTCGACCATCGCGCTAATATTTTTGTTGGTCGCGGCAATAATGCGCACATCAATATTAATGATGTTATTAGAACCCACGCGGGTGATCGCTTTTTCCTGCAACACCCTGAGCAGCTTGGCCTGCAGGTGCAGCGGCATATCACCGATCTCATCCAGAAACAGGCTGCCGCCGTTGGCCAGTTCAAATTTCCCCATTCGTCCTTTGGGATCTGCACCGCTAAATGCACCGCGTACATAGCCAAACAGTTCGCTTTCCAGTAGTTGCTCAGGGATTGCCGCGCAGTTGATTGTCACGAAAGGGGCGGCTTTACGGGGGCTGTTTTGGTGAATGGCAAATGCCACGACCTCTTTACCCGAGCCGCTTTCCCCGGTGATGAGCACGCTGGCGTAGCTGTTGGCAATTTTGCTAATGGTGCTTCTGAGCTGCTCCATTGAGGAAGAGTGGCCAATCAGCCGCACCTGCGTGTCAGACTCATAAGGGGATGGAGTAAGGTTACTCAGGTAGTCGTGCGCATCACGAAAGATGACCATCGTTAAGCGATCGTTATCCAGCGAGGAGAGCGAAATTTGTTTGCACAGTACATGGTGTTTCTGGCCTTCAAGCGTCAGCCATGCTTCTTCATCGCCATACAAACTGTCCCCGGTTGTTTCAATGGTCAGCGGTAATCCCTGAACTTCGCGGTTGAGAATGCGATCGGCTGAATGATTGGCATGCCAGATAAGACCATTGCCATCAATTGCTACAACGCCGCGGTCCATGGCATCGATCAGACGCCGAAATGCGCCGAGGGTTTCCTGCGCGCGTAAACGCTCCAGACATTCAAAGACCTTACTGGAGATCATCACCGCGATTTGCTCAATAAAAGTGACAAATTTATCAATCTGGCTCAATAACGCGTCACGCTGCGCCTGGGTTGAGCAAATAATTCCGATCACGCCAATCACACGATTGTTGAGAAAAATTGGTGCGTTCAAATCCAGCATTTCAGAACAGTAGTGGTGTTTTTCACATAACTGACACAGCGGATGTTCGCCGGGGTTTTTGATAAGAACCGTTTCTCGGACCTGCAAAACGTGGTGGTAGATGTAGCCATTTTTTGCCACGTTTTCATTGAGCATATGTCGGTATTTACCGGTGCCAGCGATGCGCATTAAGGATTCATCGATGATTTCAACATCCGTTCCGGTTATGCCAGAAATAGCGTCGGCATAATTGCAGATATCATCCTGAATATTGCTGAGTACTGAAATCATGGTACTTCTCCGGCAGCGAGTGGCGTTTCTCAAGGGAGATGATAAATATGCGAAGCAATGCAAAAATGATTTGCGAAAAATCAATCTACCACTCTGTTTTTGGATGTTTTTTTTATTTTATCTTCCGCGATCACACTATTTATCAATTGTGAGAATTTATCAAACGAGGCGATAAACTAACGCTGTGGTATTTTTCAGTACCCATCTTGATCTCTTTTTAATTGGTTGAAAATAAAGCCTTTATTAAAATATTTATAAAGTTTTACTCGATTAATAAAAAACTGGTAAGCATTTTGCTCTATTGGCAATACCGATAGCGTAAATATCTCTGTATACGTCTATTACAGGGAGTGAAATACCAGAACAATGAGGTTTTATGATGCAGGAAAACTTATCATTTTTTATCAACCAGACACCGTTTACCGAACATCCAAACGCGCCGCTGGCACCGTTTAGTCGCCAGGAACTGGTAAAAGCGTTGAATTTTCATCGGTCTATTCCGGGTTATGCGCCGACGCCGTTATATACGCTGCCGGCTCTTGCACAAAAGCTGGGTGTTAAAAATATCTATCTCAAGGATGAGTCTCAGCGTTTTGGCCTGAAAGCCTTCAAAGCGTTGGGCGGCTCCTATGCGATGGCGTGCCATATCGCGGAATTAATCGGCAAGGATATCAGTGAACTGCCGTTTGACGTGATGACCAGCGAAGAGGTACGCCGCGATCTCCAAACCGTCACGTTTGCCACCACCACCGATGGCAACCACGGTCGCGGTGTGGCGTGGATGGCGCGCCAACTGAAGCAAAACGCCGTGGTTTATATGCCGAAGGGCTCTTCGCAGCAGCGTTTGACCTCCATCCGTAATGAAGGCGCTACCGCTGAAATCGTCGACATGAACTATGACGATGCGGTTCGCATGACCGCGGAACAGGCACAAAAGCATGGCTGGATTGTGGTGCAAGATACCGCCTGGGAAGGGTATGAAAAAATCCCGCAGTGGATTATGCAGGGCTACGGCACGCTGATGCTGGAGGCGATAGACCAGCTGCATCAGGTTGCGCCGACGCATATTTTTGTTCAGGCAGGCGTTGGCTCGTTTGCCGGAATGGTGCAGGGAATGGTGGCGGCAGCCTGGGGGGCACACCGCCCGAAAGTGATCGTCGCTGAAGCGTTAATTGCCGATTGTCTTTACCGCTCTGCCCGTTCTAAAGAGGGGGATGCAATTGCGGTGGGCGGCGATTTGCAAACCGTGATGGCTGGTCTCGCCTGCGGTGAGGCGAACAGCATCGGCTGGAAACTGCTACGTGATTATGCCAACGCATTTGCCTCTTGCCCTGATGAAGTCGCAGCGCTGGGCATGCGCATGCTGGGTAATCCGTTGGCGGGCGATCCGCAGATCGTATCTGGTGAGTCCGGCGCGGTCACTTCCGGTCTGCTGGCGCTGCTGATGACCTCACCTGAACTGGCGCAAATGCGTGAACAACTGGGGCTGGATGCGCATTCCCGCGTGCTGTTGGTCAGTACCGAAGGCGACACCGACCCGCAACAATATCTGGATATTGTCTGGGGCGGTCAGTACCCGGGCATCAAATAACACATTTCCTGATTGAGAGAAATAACGGAGAAACCCATGTTATCTGCAAAACGTATTGATGAAGTCATTAAAAACTGTCAGGCGCTGATCCAACAAAAAAGTTATTCCGGTCAGGAAGGGGAAGTGGTTAATGCCATAAAAAAAATGATGCAGCATTACCAGTTCGATGACATCCACGTTGATAAGTACGGCAACATTGTGGGCGGCATTGTCGGCAATCAGCCGGGGAAAACGCTGGTTCTCGATGGACATATCGATACCGTGCCGGTCAACGAAGAGAAGTGGAGCCGCAACCCGTACGGCGGCGATATCGACGATGGCAAAATTTATGGTCGCGGTACAACCGATATGAAAGGTGCCGTGGCGGCGATGATTTCCGCCGTGGGTTTTTTCGGCCAGGACAATCAGCGTAATTTTGCCGGCAAAATCTACGTTGCCTGCATCGTGCATGAGGAGTGCTTTGAAGGTATTGCTGCCCGGCTGGTCAGCGAGCGCTATAAGCCGGACTACGTGATCATCGGTGAAGCTTCCGAGTTAAACCTGAAAATTGGTCAGCGTGGCCGCGCTGAAATTGTGGTCGAAACGTTTGGTAAACCCGCGCACTCCGCCAACCCGCAGGCAGGCATTAACGCGGTGTACAAAATGGCGCAATTGATCGACAAAATTCGCACAATCACTCCGCCCACGCACCCGGTACTGGGGCCTGGCATTCTGGAGCTTACCGACATTAAATCTTCGCCATACCCGGGAGCTTCGGTAGTGCCGGATTATTGTCGCGCAACCTACGATCGTCGTTTGCTGGTGGGTGAAACCAAAGAAAGTGTTATTGCCCCACTGGAAAATGCGCTTGCGGAACTTACCGCACAGGATCCGCAGTTTAAGGCCCGTGTCTCCTACGCGGTAGGTCAGGAGTCTTGCTATACCGGTGCCACGATTGAGGGCGAGCGCTTCTTCCCGGGCTGGGTGTATGACGAGTCTGACGAATTCGTGCAGGCCGCTCTGGCTGGCGTTCGCGAGGCCGGGTTTAATCCAACCATCACACAGTACTCATTTTGCACCAACGGCAGCCACTATGCGGGCGAAGCGGGAATTAAAACTATCGGCTTCGGACCTTCACGTGAAAACCTGGCCCACACCATCGATGAATATATCGAGATTGATCAGTTAACCGGCTCGGCCAGCGGCTATTACAGCATCATTCAGACACTCTATCGCCAATAAAAAGAAAGATAACAACCTCTTACCTTACAAGTGGTGTCGTGAAGCGACACCGCTATGGAGAATAACGATGAAAACCATTTTCAAAAACGGAAATGTAATCGATGGGACGGGCAGTGAAGGCAGAATTGCCGATGTGATGGTTGACGAAGGACGCATTGTCGCAATCGGACAAATTGACGTTGGCGTTAATGAGCAGGTTATTGACGCAACGGGAAAAATTATTTGTCCTGGTTTTATTGATACCCATACGCACTCTGACCTGTCGGCCATTATTAACCCCGCGCTGTCGGCAAAAATTCGTCAGGGTATTACCACCGAGCTGTTAGGGCAGGATGGTGTCGCCCTGGCGCCGTTACCTGAAGAATATATTCCGGCCTGGCGTAAAAATATCGCCGGACTGGATGGCGATACCGACAAAATAGACTGGAAATATAAAAACACAGACGGCTACCTCAATCTGCTGGCATCGCGTCATCCGGCGACAAACCTCGCGTATTTAGTTCCGCATGGCAACGTACGCATGGAAGCCATGGGCCTGGATGGGCGCCCCTCTACTCGTGAGGATGTGGCGAAGATGTGCGAAATCCTTGAGCGGGAGTTACAAGCGGGGGCGTTTGGTCTTTCCACTGGGCTCATCTACATGCCTTGCGCCTTTGGCGATACCGCCGAAATGATTGAACTGTGCAAAGTGACGGCGAAATATGACGGGATCTTTGTGGTGCATCAGCGCAGTGAAGCGGACGATATTATCAACTCAACGCAGGAACTGATTGATATCGCCACCGCCACCGGTGTCTGGCTGCATATTTCACATATGAAGGTTTGCGGTAAGAAAAACTGGGGGCTGATTGACCAGATGCTGGGCATGTTGGAACAGGCGCAGGAAGAGGGGATTCGTATCTCTTTCGACCAGTATCCGTATGTGGCGGGCAGCACGATGCTCGGTGTGATCCTGCCGCCGTGGGTCCACTCCGGTGGCACTGACAAATTACTTGAGCGGCTGGCCTCGCCTGAACTGCGCGCCAAAATGATCGACGATATTCAGCAGGGCATTCCTGGCTGGGATAACTTTATCGATTTTGCCGGGCTGGACCAGATTTTTGTCACCAGCGTGAAAACGACAAAAAACCAGGATGCCGTCGGTCTGAACCTCGTTCAGTTGGGCGAGCTACGCGGAAAAGATCCGTACAACGCCACCTTCGATCTGCTGTTTGAAGAAGAAAACGCCGTAGGGATGGTCGACTTTTACGGTACTGAAGAGCATGTGATTAAGTTCCTTTGCCGTCCTGAGCAAAATGTCTGTACCGACGGTTTAATGGGGGCTGGCAAACCGCATCCGCGCGTGTTTGGCGCATTCCCTCGTGTGCTCGGTAAATATGTGCGTGAAGAGGGATGTCTGAGCTGGGAAGCGGCAATCCGTAAGATGACTGGCAAACCCGCTGAGGTATTAGGCCTGCAGGATCGTGGGCTGCTGAAAGTGGGTTATGCGGCGGATATTGTGATGTTCGATCCGAACACCATTGCCGATAAGGGCACTTTTGTTGAACCCAATCAATATCCGGAAGGGATTGAAATTGTCATGGTTAATGGGCGCATTGCCTTAATCAATGGCACTGAAAGTTATGCCTGTAGCGGTACGGTTATTAGAAAACAATATTAATAAATAACGCTAAACACGCATTGATTTATCGCGACCATTTATGGCCGCGGTAGATCACTACACCCTAAGGACATCACAATGAACCTACAAACGTCTTTACCTTCAGGTAAACCAAAGACCTGGAAAGCAAGGTATACCGTCCTGACATTGATCTGGCTGGCGTGGCTGCTCTCTTTTCTCGACAGAATGGTGATGAGCGTTTCGCTCCCTTATATCGGCAAAGATTTAAATCTGGATACGACCCAACAAGGGTTAATTATTAGCGCTTTTTTTATTGGTTATGCCGCGTTTCAAATTCCCGGCGGTTTACTGGCGGATAAGTTTGGTTCGCGCAAAATCATGGCCATCGGTATTGCCTGGTGGTCTGTTTTCACCAGCTTAACCGGTGCCGTGTTGACGCTGCCGCTAATGCTGGCCGTTCGCTTCTTCTTTGGTGTTGGTGAAGGTTGTTTCCCGTCGGCTTCCTGGAAGATGATATCAACCTATTTCCCGTCGAAAGAACGTGGCCGCGCCACGGCGATTCAGTCAACGGTAAACACCTTAGGCCCGGCGCTGGCGGTAGTGGTAGCCGCAAGCATAATCGGGGCCTTTGGCTGGCACATGGTCTTTATCGTGCTAGGTATTCCGGGTCTGTTTATCGCGGCGGGGATCTACTTTTTTACCCGTGACAATCCGAAAGATCACCCCGCAATTACGCAGCAGGATCTGGCGGAACTGGCTGCTGACGAGCAGGGAAGCCTGCAAAACACCAGCGGCATCGCGTTTAAAGACGTCCTCAAAATGCCGGTGCTCTGGCAAATGGCAAGTATCTGGTTTTTGTTTGATATCACCTTCTGGGGCTTTTCAACCTGGCTGCCAAGCTACCTGATCACCGTTCGTGAGTTTTCTCTGGCAAAAACCGGCGTCATGGCGGCCATTCCCTTCCTGTTTGGCGCAGGCGGAACGTTGTTAGGCGGCTATTGCTCAGATAAATTTAAACCCCAGCGTAAAACGTTGTATGTCGTGACCTCCGTTATTGCCGCGGGTTTCCTGTACCTGACCTTCAGCGTGAGCAGTGCAGATATGGCGGTGGTTTATCAGTGTATTTCAGCCCTGTTCATGTTCTTCGCCATGGCGACATTTTGGGGCATTCTGATGGACACCATTCCCAGCAACATCATGGGGCGGGCATCCGGGATCGTTAACTTTGGCGGTCAGATGGCGGGAGTTGTTTCTGCACCTATCATCGGCTGGCTGATCCAAAGCAGTGGTGGAAGTTATAACAGCGCCTTTATCTTTATGATTGCCGCGCTGTTGTGTTCTGCCGTCGTTACGCTGACCGTGAAAAGCTCCCATGCTATTGGGGCGTTGCCCAGTAAAGCCTGATTCATGACTGACTCCTGTGGCTCTGTTGTTTCCTGAGCCACAGGGCGTTTTACTATCAAATCAGCAGGTTTATTATCTTTTTCTCCAGATTTGACCTGGTATAAAAATGATTCTTAGATAGCTATTCTGCATATACACCTTTGCCGTTGTGATGAAAACTCCCCCTGGTTATATGACCCCGGCCATTAAGAATGAATCATAATAAATGAGGGATTTATCCTACGCATGTAGGAATATTCCTTTTGGTTGTGTTAATGGTTTGATATTTAGATAGGCTCAAGGTTTAAAATTTGTAAAATGCAGTGTTGCATTTATGCCTTATTCTTCGTTTTTATAAAAAACTAATAAATATACGTGTGAATGTGTTAGGATTTACCTGATAACGCCTTATTTTTATAAATTATAATGCTTAAGGCTCACCTGCTCGATAGCCATCGCCTCTCTTTATTTATCGGGATTCTTATACGCAATGAACGCGATAATCGTTGATGATCACCCATTAGCTCGCATAGCCATCCGCAACTTACTCGATACTAATGGTATTACCGTAACCACCGAGCTCGACAGCGGAGAGCATGTGGTCCAAACCGTTGAGAAAACTAAGCCGGAGTTACTGATTATTGATGTGGATATTCCGGGCATCAGCGGCATCGAAGTGCTGGAGCAACTGCGAAAGCGGCACTATGCTGGTGTAATCATTATCATTTCAGCCAAAAATGAATTTTTTTACGGCAAACGTAGCGCCGAATACGGTGCCAACGGATTTGTGAGTAAAAAAGAGGGTATGAATAATATTCTTGCCGCAATCGAAGCTGCAAAAAATGGGTATAGCTATTTTCCCTTTTCCCTTGAGCATTTTACTGGCTCATCTGTCAGCGAACAGGATAAGCTTGATACGTTGTCGACCCAGGAAATGAGAGTGTTGCGTTATATTCTTAACGGTATGGATTACAGTACTATTGCCAGCAAAATGAACATCAGTAATAAAACGGTAAGCACCTATAAAAGCCGTTTGATGGAGAAATTAGATTGCTCGTCATTAATGGAAATTTATGATTATGCGCAAAGAAATAAAATAGGATAGAGTAATGCTGGAACGCTTGTTTATTTTTTTGATGGTCATATTTACCATCGGGTTTTCTACGGGTGTAAGCTCAGCCCGGCAAGTTGAGCTAAAAAGTAACTATAATACCTCAGTACAACATATCGGCCTGAACAGTGAAGAAACAAACTGGTTAGCGCATAAAAAAACCTTGGTTGTTGGCACCTGGTTACCGGAAGTCTCCCCCATTGTTTATCAAAATAGCGGTGAATATTATCGGGGCGTCAACGCGGATTATCTTGCGCTAATGCAAAAGAATCTCAATATAAAAATTGTTATAAAGCAGTATGATAATGAGCAAGAAGCGCTGACCGCACTTGCCAGTAACGATGTAGATACATTGATAACTCAGCTGTCCCGGCGACAAGATGTTGGCGGCCATTTATTGCGCACTTCGGCATTGCTGACGACGTGGCCGACGCTTGTGACCTCGCTAAAAAACACCATGCTGCCGCTGACCTCGGAGCATCCGGTTAGCGTCGCGTGTGTGCGAGATTGTCCTTTTCTTGATGTTATCCAGGATGCTTTTCCTGAAGCTAAAGTCTCATTTTACGACGACGAGTATCAGGCCATGGCATCGGTAGTGAACGGTGATAACCAATATTATATTGGGAACAACATCACCAGCAGTCATTGTGTATCCCGATATTTTTCGCAATCACTGGTTATTACGCACTACTTTGATAAACAAGAGCAATATAATTATTTTGTGGTGAAGGACGACCAGCCGGTATTAAGAAATATTCTTGATGGTTTCATTACGTCAATCAGTAATGAAATTCATATGCAGGTCATGCAGAACTGGCTGAACCGCGGTAACCTTGCTTTTCTGAATGCGCCTATTCCTTTTACCGATCAGGAAAAAGCGTGGCTGAAGAAGAAACATACTATTCGCATTCTTATCAATCCAGATTATCCGCCTTACACGCTTGTCGATCGCAGCGGTGAGTTACGTGGAATTCTTGGCGATTTGCTGAATATTATTCATCTGCAAACGGGGATTGATTTTGAGCCGGTTTTGGCCAACACCAAAAGTGAACAGACCAAACAAATAAGCGGCGAACGATGGGATATGTATCCCACTATCACCCTGACAAATCAAAATCAGCACAATTCGACCTTTAGCGATCCGCTGATGAATGTGGCATTTGTGATTATCACTTCCCGCGATGAAACGGCCGATTCGTTACTGAATACACCGATCCGTATTGCGTTGCCCGCCGGGCATGTTTTGGAAAGTGATCTGAAACAACGCTACCCGCAGGCCACCTGGGTGGATGCTGATACTGGCAGCGTCGCGATGACTATGCTCAGGGATGGCAAGGTTGACGCGGCAATTGCTACCGAATTGTCGGCAAGGTTCATGGTCGATCATGACTACCAGAAAAACATGCACTTTTTTAGGCTACCGGATATGCCTGGCGCGTCGGTGAGCTTTGCGGTTTCTCCCCACGAGCCCATGTTGAAGTCAGTAATGGATAAAGCGCTGCAGGCGATACCGCCGCGTGAGATTTTGCAGATGACGGAGAAGTGGTCGAAAATTTCTAATACGCAGGTCGATCTCTGGAGTCGGTATAGCAAACAGTTCTATCAACTGGTGGTGTTTGCGCTGTTGCTGATAGCAATTAGCCTGATCTGGGGGATCTCACTCTCCCGTGAGGTAAATAAAAGAAAACAATCGCAGCGGCAGCTGGAAGAGCAGCTTCATCTCAAAGAGGCATTATCTCAAGAACTGGAAACCGAAAAAAATAAAGCGATTGAAGCAACCAAGGCCAAAAGTCGATTTCTTGCGAGCATGAGCCATGAATTACGTACCCCTGTCAGCTCGATTGTGGGCTTTCTGGAATTACTGTCGAGCTCAGACCTCAGCCCGGCACAACGAAAAGAGGCGATTGCTCTTACCGCAGCGACAGCCCAGTCATTGCTTGGGCTGATCGGTAAGATTCTGGACGTTGATAAGATTGAGTCTGGTAAATATCAGGTTGTTCCTCAATGGACGGATCTCTCGCAGCTCATTGAATTGCAGTGTCACTCTTTTGATGCCTTAGCCAGACAGAAAGGCGTTACGCTTGCTTGCGTAAGCCAGTTGCCGGCAAACGAGCGGGTGTTTGTCGATCAACAAGCTTTGCGGCAAATTCTCACCAACCTGGTGGGCAATGCGCTCAAGTTTACCGAGCAGGGTAGCATTCATGTGACAGCCCGTTTAACACCTGACGGGGAGAATCACGGTATCCTGACCATCGCCATTAGCGATACCGGTTGCGGGATTAGCGAAGAGGAGCAGGCCGGGCTGTTTCGTCGCTACGCTCAGGGGCGCTGTGGGCGTCAACAAACGGGGTCTGGTCTGGGATTATTTATCTGCAAAGAGCTGGTGACGCTGATGGGCGGTACGCTGGAGCTGATGAGCGTTCCGGCGCAAGGAACCACGTTTACCATAACGCTGCCGGTTGAGACAGCCCGCCAGTCAGTTGTACCGGATAGCAACACGCCGGGGGCGCTGTTGCCGCTGCCGTGTCTGTCTATTTTGATAGCAGATGACAACCCGACCAATCGCCTGCTGCTTAAGCGACAGTTGAACGCCATTGGTTACAGCGTGGATGAAGCGTGTGATGGTGAGGAAGCCGAAGCCAAACTGGCTAAAAAATCATACGACCTGTTGATAACCGATGTGAATATGCCGAAGAAGGACGGGTTTGATCTTGCGGCTTCGTTACGTCGTCAGCAGCCTCATTTACAAATATGGGGACTGACGGCCAGCGCGCTCCCACAGTCACGTGACAGGTGTCTGCAAAACGGCATGAATTTGTGTCTGTTTAAGCCCGTGTCGATTCAGACACTGACGCATGAATTAAGCAAAATCGAAACCGGTTATTCGTCTCCTTGTGCAATCCGGCATCTGAAATTCAATGTCTTGACGGAAAATACCGGCGGCGATCGCGCATTAATGAACGAGATACTCGAAACATTCCGCGAGGCAACGTTTAGCGATTTACAGGCGGCCGAGAAAGCCGTTGAGCAAGACGAACCCCAGCTGTTTTTGCGAGCCCTTCACCGGTTGCATGGTTCGGCGCAAATTCTGGGCATTACTGCTCTTCAGACGCTATGCGAACCTTTTGAATCGATGCGACATGACGATCTTCCTCTGGCAGTACGCCAGGAAGCATTACAGAAGATTGTTGCCGTCATGCGGGAAAT
>NZ_SZWS01000063.1:15669-29700 GCF_005281245.1 Citrobacter sp. wls826 | reverse complement strand
TTGCCGTAGCAACCCGATCAGGAGAGAAAGTCCTGGTTCAACACTCCGTAGTGCTGAGTATTACTGGCCTGCGCCCAGCATCTCGCTATCGATCACAATGCCTTCTTCAGCACCTTTTAACACAAGGTTTGCTTCATAGTATTTACCTGAAGACAGCAGTTTTTGAGCGCTGGCAACGGCTTTACGCGTCTGATTCAGGGGCATCAGGTATTGGGTCTGAAGCACGCTGATACCCGCCAGTTGCAAGGTATCCACAGCACCTTTCCAGTCGCCTTTAGCCATTTTGCCATTCGCTGTATTGATAGCGGATTCTTTAGCTGGGGTGGCAATATAGTCTTCTGACAGTGCAATCGTAGCGTTAATAATCACGTACTGATCGTCAATCATCTTGGCTTTAGGCGCAGCTTTTACAAATTTCGCCCAGTCGTGACTGTCACCTGCAAGCAGGGAAGCGGCGTCATCGGTTAACTTTTTAGCACTGTCAGGCTGTCCATGAAACAGGGCCAGACGGGCAAGCTGAATATCACGCATCGCGTTTGCACCTTGTACTGCGACCTGCATAATATCGGCAGCTTCTTTTTGTACATTGGCGGTAGCAGTTTGTGCCGGCGTGGTAGTGGTAGCTGCCAGTACCGGGGCTGAGCCCATCATGGTTGCAAGCAGACCTGCAAGAATAATCTTTTTCATTACTTTCTCCTGAATAAATTTGGTATATCTCACCAAACGAAATAAGCATATTAAATAACTTCGAAGAGTGGAATCAGAGCCAGGATAGAATAATGAGCGTTTAATCTTACAGGTGTCAGACGTCTGACATGTGTAGGATTATACGGATAATGACATTCCTTTATTCTTATATACGAATTTGGAGGGAAAGTCTTATCATTCCATTGTAAGTGATATGTGTTAAGTGAATATTACTCTTTTATTAGTAGGTTACATTGCGTTTCTATGTAACGGAGGATGTATGTTTGTTTTTAATCAGCGTAGCCTGAAAGCATTTAATGAAAAAACACTATTTCATTATAAAAGACACGCCACAATCATGGCCGTGCTGTTGTTGGTTTGCGGCATCTGCTGCTTAATCTATCCAATCGCTGCAGGTGTTTACTTAAGCTATGCAACAGGTTTTATGTTCCTGGTGTGCGGCTTCTATTCTATTTACAGCCTGTTTTCCTCGGGTAAAAAGCAGTTGAAAGCCAAATTTACCTATGCCTTTTTTGCTATCGCATGGTTGCTGCTGGGATACTGTTTCCTCGAAAATCCTGTGATAGGTATGAATTCATTGGCAATGGTTTTTTGCTGCCTGTTTATTCTTGGCGGGATTTTTCGTGTTGCTTCCGGCGTCAAAATGTTCCGCAGTCCGGGCTATGGATGGAATATTTTTATCGGTATTTTTGACCTGCTTATTGCAGCCGTGTGGCTGAATATGGATCCCGACCGCTCTTATGTGTTTACCTCCATCTTTATAGGCGTTGAGATGATCTTTAGTTCTTTGGCTTTTATCAGTCTGCGCAGAAATGCGTCGTTGGTACAAACTGAAAAACTCGCCGATAAAAATTAATGCTACTTCTGGAGCGCATTGTGAATATTAAATTGATTGTCTCTACAGCTATTCTTATGGCCTCTGTTATGGCGCCGATGAGCCGTGCTTTTGCTACACAGGCAACGGAAGCGGCGCCACAAGATATGACCTGTAAAGAATTCGTTGATATGAGTCGGCAATACATGACAGCAATTGCCTTTGTGATTGTTAATAAAAATTCGGACTTTAAAGGCGATGATTATGTTCCCCTGCATGAGGTGGAAACTGTCGCTGTACCGAAGATGATTAAAATGTGTCATCGACACCCTGATACTAAATTGGGCGAGCTGGCCGTAAATCTGAAGGGTTCCGGTCTGCACTATTGATTACCCGTTTTGATAGCCTGGCATGAGTCAGAATTGACAACCTCTGTACCTACCTTAGTTGTTACCCTACAAGAAAAAATCCCCGTAATGTTTACCCTGCTATCCACGAGAAATTCGCTGGATAGCAGGGCCCGCTAACAACCGTAGACCTGATAAGCGAAGCGCCACCGGGCATTGATTACCCGCAGAGCAGAGAGACTCAAGTGTGGTGGAGAATGCCACTCTTAACGTAGTCACTGTATCGTCGCTGTAATGAAATGAAGAACTTAAGGTGAATGGAACCCTTTCTCTGAGAGAGCATTGAGAATCCCTGGGATTTAATAAACTTATCCCAGGGATAATCACGTACGAGGGCAGGGAATCAGCGCCGTGTTTTGAATCGCGCCAGCATGTTTTCTACGAGAACAAAGAACAGCGGAACAAAGTAGATCGCCAGCACTGTCGCGGCCAGCATCCCACCAATAACACCCGTACCGACGGCATTTTGCGCGCCAGAGCCCGCGCCGTTGCTTATTGCCAGAGGGATAACCCCTAAGATAAAGGCCAGTGACGTCATCAAAATAGGGCGTAAGCGCATTTGCGCGGCCTCTACTGCGGCTTCAAGCGGCGTTTTTCCTTCCTTTTGCATGATCTCGACGGCGAACTCGACGATCAGAATGGCGTTTTTAGCCGAGAGCCCCATGGTGGTGAGCAGGCCTACCTGGAAGTAAACATCATTGCTCAGGCCGCGCAAGTCGGTCGCCAGCAAAGCGCCGACCACCCCGATTGGCACAACCAGCATTACCGAGAACGGTATCGACCAGCTTTCATACAGTGCCGCCAGTGCCAGAAACACGACGATCAGCGAAATGCCGTACAGCATTGGTGCCTGGTTTGTGGACAGCGCCTCCTGATAAGACAGACCGGTCCAGGCATAGCCGACGCCCGCGGGCAGTTTATTTATCAGCGATGCCATAAATTTCATCGCATCGCCGCTGCTTTTCCCTTCGACCGGCTGGCCCAGAATTTCCATTGCAGGCTGACCGTTGTAGCGTTCAAGGCGGGGAGAACCGTAGGTCCATTCGGTGGATGAGTAGGCCGAAAGCGGCGTCATGGCGCCGGAGGCATTACGTACGTACCAGTGATTAATATTATCCGGCAACATACGGAACGGCGTATCGGCCTGGACATACACTTTTTTAACGCGTCCCTGATTCAGGAAATCATTGACATAGCGACTACCGAACGACGTGGAGATGGTCTGATTAATATCCGATAATGCAACGCCCATGGCTTCTGCCTTCGTTGCGTTGACATGAATGCGGAACATCGGTGTATCTTCCAGACCATTTGGGCGCACCCCGTCGACCTCACCGGACGACTGGTTGGCCAGCGCCAGAAGCTCGTTTCGGGCCTGCATCATTTTTTCATGCCCAAGGTTACCGTTATCCAGCAGCTCCATGTCAAAACCTGAAGCCGTTCCCAGTTCTGCAACTGCGGGTAAATTAAACGGATAAACGACGGCATTATTGATGGTGCTTAAGGCCATCATCGCCCGTCGAATAATGGCGGTAACTGAGTTTTCTTCACCAACGCGTTCTGACCACGGTTTCAGGCTGATAAACGCCAGACCGTTGTTTTGCCCCTGGCCGCTAAAACCAAATCCGCCTACGGTGAAAACCGAAGCGACATTTTTCTGTTCTTTCGTCAGGTAGTAATCCGTTATTTCCCCGAGCACTTTGCTGGTGTTCACCATCGTTGAGCCCGAAGGCAATTGCGCGGTGGTCATGAATACCCCCTGGTCTTCTTCAGGCAAAAAGGAGGTCGGGGTACGTAGAAACAGCACAATCATGCCCGCGCCAATCACTAAGTACACGACCATATAACGGCCTGTGCAACGTAGCAGTTTACGGGTGCTGTCCGTGTAGTGCTGAGTACATTTCTCCATGAAGTGATTGAAACGGGTAAACAGAAAATGTGTGTTTGCTTTTTCTCCCTCGTGGGATTTCAACAGCATGGCGCAGAGGGCTGGCGTCAGGCTCATCGCCACAAACACCGACAGCAGCATGGAGGAGATTAAAGTGATAGAAAACTGACGGAAAATTTCACCGGTTGCTCCGCTCATAAATGCCATCGGCATAAATACGGCGGATAACACAACGGCAATACCGACCAGCGCTCTCTGCAACTGGCCCATCGCTTTGTGGGTCGCCGCTTTTGGTGACAAGTGTTCTTCGGCAATAATGCGTTCTACGTTCTCAACCACCACAATGGCATCATCGACTAGCAACCCTATCGCCAGCACCATGCCAAACATCGTGAGCGTATTAATCGAAAAACCCGCGACGTCGAGTATCGCAAAGGTGCCAAGGATCACTACCGGAACGGCGATTGTGGGAATAAGCGTTGCGCGGAAACTTTGCAAAAACAGATACATGACGAGGAATACCAGAATGATTGCCTCGATCAAAGTATGAAAAACCCCCTGAATCGAAATCTCGATAAACGGAGTGGTGTCATAGGGATAAACGGTTTTCATGCTGGCCGGAAACCAGGCCGATAATCTGTTCAGCTCCTGTTTGACTGCCTGGGATGTTTCCAGGGCATTCGCGCCAGCGGCAAGTTTAATTGCAATCCCGGCGGCGGGTTTTCCGTTGTAGCGTGCAACCGTTGCATAATTTTCCGCACCCAGCTCAATTCGCGCGACATCGCGCAGCAGAACCTGGGAGCCATCTTGCTGAACTTTAAGGAAGATCTTGCCAAATTCATCGGTAGTTTGCAGGCGCGTCTGGACGATTATCGACGCATTTAGCTGCTGATCGGCTGACTGAGGCATGCCTCCCAACTGCCCGCCCGATATCTGGTTGTTCTGAACTTTGAGCTGGGTAATGACGTCCTGAGGTGTGAGGTTATACTTGTCGAGCTTTTGCGGATCCAGCCAGATACGCATGGCGTATTGCGAACCGAATAACTGTACGCTCCCCACCCCGGCAGTGCGGCTTATTGGGTCTTTGATGTTTGAAGCCACATAGTCGGCAATATCATATTGGCTCAGGCTGTTATTATCAGAGATAAAGCCGGCGACCATCAAAATATTGCTGCTGGATTTATCAACACTGATCCCTTGCTGCTGTACTTCCTGCGGTAAAGAAGGCATCGCCAGCTGCAGTTTATTCTGTACCTGAACCTGCGCAATATCGGGTGACGTGCCCGTTTTGAAAGTCAGGATAATCGACGCATTACCTGCCGCATCGCTGGTGGATGACATATACATCAGGCCATCAAGACCATTCATATTCTGTTCAATCACCTGAGTTACGGAGTCTTCAACGGTCTTTGCGTCTGCCCCTGGGTAGGCAGCGCTGATGGTAATGGTTGGGGGAGCAATTTGTGGATACTGGGCGATCGGCAGGTTCATTATCGCGATACCGCCCGTAAACATCATGATAATGGCGAGCACCCAGGCGAAAACCGGGCGCTCAATAAAAAAGTTGGCCATGAAGAAAGTGTCCTTAATACCTGAAATATTACTGTTCAGTTCCCGCGTCAGGAGTGGTCAGTTTTGAAGGGAGGACCCGGGCTTTGATTCCCGGACGAATTCTTTGTAATCCGGACACAATGACCCGATCGCCGGGGCGTAATCCTGCGGTCACCAGCCATTGATTGCCAACGGCCTTCACGGCGTTTATTTCGCGCAGTTGCACCACGTTTTGCTGGTCAAGGATCAGCGCGGTGGCTTTTCCTTGTTCGTTATGCGTAATCCCTTGTTGGGGGACCATCAAAACATTCTGCTGGCTGCCTTCGTTCAGCAACGCCGTGACATACATGCCGGGTAAAATTTCACCTTCAGGATTGGGGAACACGGCGCGCAAAGTCACCGATCCGGTGGTCTCATCGACGGCGGGATCGGAAAACTCAAGCGTACCGGTATGGCGATAGGGTTTGCCGTTTTCCAGCATCAGCTCAACAGGAATTTTGCCTTGTTGCTGGGCAATTTTGCCGTTGGCTTTCTCTTCTTTCAGGCGTAAGAAATCTTGTACTGACTGTGTTAAATCAACATAAATCGGATCCAGCCGCTGAACGGTGACCAGCGCGTTTTCCTGATTTGCGGTGACCAGGGCACCCACGGTTACGGAGGATTTACCGCTGATGCCATCAATCGGTGAGGTGACATTAGCGTAACGAAGGTTGATGGTGGCCTGCTCAAGATCCGCTTTGGCGACGGCGACATTGGCTTCTGCTTCATTAAGCTGTGAGCGTGTCGTGTCGTAGTCCTGGCGGCTGACGTAATTGGATTTTATTAACGCTGACTGCCGATTTAATGTCAGACGCACATTATTGGCCGTCGCCAGTGCCTTTGCCAGCGCGCCTTTGGCTGAATCCAGTCGTGCCTGCAGCGGGGCAGGATCTATTTGATACAGTGACTCTCCTTTGCTGACTTTATCACCTTCAATAAAGTTGCGTTTTATGATGATCCCACCAACCTGAGGGCGGATTTCGGCGATCTCGAATGAAACCGCGCGACCTGGAAGTTCACTTTTAATATTCACTGAAGAGGGCGCTAAGGTAACAACGCCGACCTCGGGCTCCATCGCGGCGGTTTTTACTGCAGGTTTATTATCGCAGGCGGTGATGATGACGCTACTAAAAAATAATGGTATCAACAGTAAGCATTTTCTGTTCATAGTAATCCCTGAATAAATCGTAAACACCAATGTTCTTTTATTACAGGCAGGGTGGGAGAGTTATCGGTAAATAACAAAAGATGCTCAGGCATGAGATGGCTAAAGCCCATTTTTTCGCTCAAGTGTTAGCGGGTAAAATTATATGTAACAGGAAGAATGCGTGCTAAGCGAAGGATCTCATAAAGCAGGATGGCGCAATAAGGTCAACGCGGGGTGATGTGGTGGGCGTTTGTCAGTACCCAACTCCGGAATATATTCGCGCCATCTTACTACAGAGATTATTTCACTAGCTCCGGAGTTACCTGAGTTACTGTATTAGCGTAATAGGGGGCTCCCCACATGGGTTCAGGCCAGAACGCGCCATAGCCGTAATCCCACATATTATAGGTGGTGTTGACTGACTCCGTTAAATGCCAAACCTGAATACCTTGTAAATCAACTTTAACAAAGTTGTACGGGATTTTGTTGATGAATCCTGGTTCATCTCCTTGAATTGTCCCCAAAATAGTAACGAAATGGTTTCTGTAGTTTACCGGATCGAGAAAACCTTTCTGCTGGGCAAGAATACGCCCCTGATAGCTCGCGTCTATTTGCGGTTTAGCATAGTTGTTCAGTGGCAGAACGGCGATTTCCAGTAATGTATCCGTTTTGGTGTTAATCACATTGATGACTTTACCCCCAAAGCGGGCCTGCTGACCGGTATATAATCCCGTTTGGTTATGCACGGAGATAAAGTTTTTTTGTATATCTGGTTGATTATTACCTTTGATATTCTCAGGAATTGAAGCACATGACGCCAGGGTGAAAGCAAGGGCAACAATTATCAACCCTTTTGTTTTTTTCATTTTACTTTCCTGCTAAAAAAAAGACAGGCCTATAGTAACCCTTTGCTCATTATTGTCAGCAAACGTGCCGTTGATTATCTAAAATTAATATTATTGTAGCTTATGGTAATAACAGGCTGTATTTTATCTGGTCGCTGGATAGGGCGAAAGTGTGTGGCGACAGGGAAAGCGACTTACTGTCGCCACACGTGGAGTCAGGTCCAATGCGTTACCGTGCCCTGGTTTAGCCAGGCGGGTAGGCAATCCTGGATTACGGCTTATTACTACGATTTACTAACGCAGACGTTCGTTGGCGAAAAGGTATTGCCTAACAGGTAGGTATTATTAATTTTATATATTTGCGCACGCTTACTGGGTGTGAACGGGTCATAGATATTATGGATAAACATCTCATCCGACACGTTATCCAGACTGTGTTTACTCATTTTCACGTCTTGCAGAAAAACGACGCCTTTATCTTTTATCCGATAATTAAAACTGACGGAGCGTTGCAGGATAAGGCGACGTCCTGGGCGGTTGTCTGCCAGTGGGGTTGTGGTAATAATCCCTGAGAAATCAATGACGCCAGTGTTATCTGTTTGCAACTGGATCATCAGGCTACCATCGTATTTCCCACCCCCGGGCAGTTCGGGTAGTGAAAGTGTGGAGACGCAATGCACGCTTATTCCCTGATTGACTGGAATGAGGGTGATTCCATTCGCGCTTAACAAGGCGCTGACAGCGACCAGAACGGCCGCTCCTGCAAGTAATATCTTGGTTTTATATTTAGTATTCATGGATATAAAGGTCCTTGCATCCAGCAAACTTTGTTTTTTCTGCATTATTGAAAGTACAGCGGGATAAAAATATGCGACCTTTTTCGCCGTAGACGTACAGATCGTCAGGCTGGAAAATAAACAATGCGCCAGCCAGACACTTCAGGTGTAAATCAGCCATTTTTTTGGCTTTTTCAAGTTTCGCAGTTGCCACTTCTCGTGAGCTTTCAAAAACGGTATAGACCGGACAGAGGTCGATATTGCCAAGTTTATACAACTGCACGACGGGAAGGTGGTTTTGAGTGCTGTTAAACAATGTGTTGACTGGGTAAAGAAGCATGAATAATGAGACGCCCCCAGCTGCAAGCAGCATCATTTTTACGCGTTTTGACAGGGAAGGCGTGGCTTTTGCGGGAGTGAGGGACGCCGCGGAAACCAAAGGCGGTTCCTCTATGGTGGTTACCAATCCTTCAGCGATGAAAAAGCCGACCCGTGGTACGGTTTGAATGATCTCGTGTTCACAACCGAGCTCCTGTAATCCTTTACGAATCAAAGAAATATACTGGCTTAATGAGTTGTTTGAGGCTTGCAGACCATTTTTGTCCCAGACATTCGTAAACATCTCTTCTCTCGAGACTACTTTCCCTTCCTGCTCGAGGAGATAGGTGAAGATCCTGTTTGCGGTAATAGACAGGGTGAGTGAGTTGTCCGACGGACTCAGACTCGCCAAAACGCCATCATCAGTCCTAAATGTAACTTCATTGTTAATTAGATATTTCATTTTTTCATCATTAACAGAGTATTACTTAATTATAAACCATAGTGGTATTTCTTCTTCACTACAGTATCGTGAGATGTGACAGGGCCGAGGCAGGAGGAGGGGGGCATTTGAGCATTGTAAAATATCCCCTCTGGCATAAAAAACTATGAAATTATTCATTTTAAGTATAAATACCTGCTTCACTCTGATTAAATTATAAGAGTGCTACTATTTTCAGATAGACCATTATAATCATTCGCCGGTTTGAGGACTGCGTAGTTCTGAGTCTCTGGTTGATTTACAAATTGTCAGTAACTTTAGTAAGTGGCATTTTTATAATGAGTAAACGAAAAGTTACTTAAGTAAAATAATCTAAAAATAGTATGGTATCAAGCGTCTTAAACAACAATTAGAAAGGCTTTGATATTTTTTACTTATTACATTCAACCCCTGGCGGTACAGATGCCGCGGAACTTGCTTATCGCGAGGTGTGTTTTCTACTGACTGAAATCCCTGTTTCTCGCAGTTATAATTTAAGTAACTCAAATGGGTTATGTTTTTTCAATATAACCCATGCAATAAGATTTATCTTATAAGTTGTTAGTTGTTTAAGAGCTGTTATTATAAATTTTTTTACGAGATATGAAATAAATTAATATGCGTTTTATTTAATTTGAAATGTTTGTTTATTGTGTAGAAAATTAGGTCGTCATATTACATTGTTTATGCAATTCATTAACAGTTGCTTATGTGTTCCTGTGATGATATCGATACTTAAATCTATAATCACTTGTCTTTTTAGATAAAACATCTATAAATTGCAAATTTATCAGTATAAATAGATTGGTTGTTGATGCGGTAATACCATTCGTCATGTACAGATCGCTCAATGTTTCAGCGGAAAAAACTCCAGAGAAGAGGTATCTGACCGCTGGGTAATTATGAGCATCCCATAATGCTATGTGACCACGAATTTTTCCCAGGAAGGGTATTCGTGGAATTATTCGGAATGGTAATGATGAACAAGATTTTTAAAGTGGTATGGAGTGTTTCGCACTCTTGCGCGGTTGTTGTTTCTGAACTGGCAAAACGTTGTGGTGCTTCTGTGGAAACCAATAGTTCTGCTCGCATTGAATCTGGAACGCATAAATTTAATATTTCAAGAATTGCGCTAAGTATAATAGGTGCCGTACTGGCTACGCATTCAATATATGCTTTTGCCGCTGACTACGTCTTGCCTGATTACTTACCGTCGACTAACGCTAATGGCGCAGGGCAACTTGTTGTCGGTGACGGTGAAAACATGAATATTATCACCGGTACTAAAGGATATGGCAGCATTGCCTCTGGTGCATCGGGCTTTAAAACGATGACTATTCAGCAGGCAATGGATAATGGTTATATTTCGTCAGGTAGTGAAAATATAAATCTGACGCAGACGACTTTAGGTGGTCGTACCCACAGCATTCAATACGTTGACCCCATCACCGGGGCTTCGCGTACAGTCCAGGTGTATGACAGCGATAATTTTGCCTCTACCAGCGTTGGCGATCTGACGACTTATCTGGGGGTCAGCGTCGGTGATGGGCAGTATGTGAATATGAAGCTGGCGACAGTGACATCAGGCGGCACGCTTGATGTGAATGTTGGTTCAACGGAAAGCGGCTGGGCATCGAACTCGGCAAATATCTTCAATGCTGTCACCAAGGTCTCTGGAGTTTATAACGTTGAGAGCAGCGCCAGTGACACTAAAGACGCGGTACTGAATTACAACGCCAAAACCATCGTGCAAAGCGGTAACGTTGGTAATGTCGCGAAAAATACCGGTAAAGATTATAACTTTGATACCGCAACCTATAACGGCACCTTCTCCAGCGCGCTTGGCGAGTATACGGTTAATAATCTTGATGATTTAAAAAACTACAATGATGCTCTGGTGAAAGCCGTAGAGGCTGGGCAACTTTCGCCCACGGACTACGAAGCTGAGCTTCATAAAGCCTATACCACGGAACAGAAAAACATTCACTTCGACACCAATATCCCGGATGGCGATGCGGTGTTGCAGGCTGCGAATCGTGATGTGAACAGTTTTATTAAAGCTTCCGGTGCGCGCTCTGTCGTCAATATTTCTGCTGATGCCAATATTCAGGCGGTTTTTAGCGATACCTCCGTGGTGACGCTGACCGACGGAGCCACCCTCAATAACAACGGCACACTGGGGGTTGCCGCCGGTGCAGCCGGTGGTGATTATGTCGTTTCAGCGCGTGATAGCATCGTAAATAACAATGGAATTATTGATGCGGGTACCAGTCTTGATGTGAAAAATGCGTGGGTTGGCGCCCATACCGGGATTCTCGCGACCGGGACGACAAAGGTACAGAACGACGGCGTCATCAACCTTGCCTCGCATCAGGATATCTATAACGCCTATGGCGTGCTGATGAATGACACGGCGACCTTTATTAATAACGGAGTAATGAATATTGCCACCGGAGGTGAGCCTGCGAAATCTTCCGATGGTGTCTATACCTACGGCGTGTTTGTTCAACGTAATGCCGTGGCTACTAATAACGGGACGCTCTACATCGGACGCACTGCACAAGCGGTAAAAGATGAGGCGAGCAGTGACGTTCAGGTCACTCTTCCGGCCATTGGTATGTTTGTGAAGAGTGGAACCATCAATAACACCGGGAACATCACGATCGGAGAAAAAGTCGAGAATGCTGTTGCCATTCAGGCAAACGGCAGTGCGTCTCCTGGTGCAATCAACGTTACCCAAGACGGCGTCATTGACATCAATGGCATCGGCTCAGCGCAAAATATTGGCTTAATGGGGATTAACGGTGCAAAAGGGCTGGTAAACAGCGGCACGATTAACCTCAATGGGTACAGCGCCAGCGGTATTGAACTGCAGGGAGGGAGTCAGGCGCTTCATTCGGGCACGATAAATATCACCAATGGTAGTACCACGGATAATACATTAAAAAATATTGGTGCCTGGGTCGAGGGGACCGGGTCTCAACTCACGATGAGTGGGAGTGTGAATCTTGCTGCTGATAACGCCATTGGTCTGCACGTTCGTGACGGCGGTGTTATCGATATTACCGATACGGGCAAAGTCTCATTTACCAGTGGCAAAAACCAGATTGGCTATTTTATTTATGGTGAAGGTTCAAAAGTAAACGCCTCCTCTACCAATACGCAAGATGTCTCGACTGAAGGGTCAACATTATATCGCATAGAAGGTGGTGCGACTTTTGATGGCAGCGGGTCGTCTGGTACGACAATGACGGCATCAGGCACCGACAGCACTATTCTGCAGGTGACCGGGACGGGGAGCCATTTTGATTCCGGCTCGCAATCGCTGAGTATCACGGGTGACGGCGCGACCGGGATTCGGGTTGAAGGCGGAGCGGATGGGGTTATCACCAAAGACGCGGTGATCGTGAAACTTTCCGGTAAAGATACCACCGCCGGGATTGTGGACGGTAATTATTATGACTTGTCCGGCAATGTCGATGAAAATCAGAAAGGTGACTCAACCCTGACCAGTTACGCCACGCTGAATACCAGTAATACGGCGGATGGTGCTTTCGGCTACATCGCCCGCAACGGCGGTACGCTCAACCATAAAGGCAGCATCGACTTTGACCAGGCGGGCAGCACAGGCGTGCTGGTTTCCGGTGGTACGTTGAATAACGACGGCGATATCAAGGTTAATGGCGTGGCGGTCAGCATCGAAGGCGCTGATTCCGTTGTGAACAACAATGCGACGGTTACCGCGACGGATGGCACCGCAGCCTATCTCGTGGGCAATGATGCGTCATTAAGTTTGACGGGTTCGGGAGAAACCAAAGCATCGGGAGATGCGCACGGTATCTTGTTGGCCGCCGGTGCGAAAGGTCTGCTGGTCGATGGAGCCATCATCACGATGGACAGTACGGGTAAAGGAAGCGCGATTGAAAACGTCGCCAACATTGCGGGTATCCAGCTAAAAGATACAACTATCAGTGTGGGGAATGGAATCGGTATTCATACCGGAGCATCCCTGGCGCAGACCAACTCCGGAACGATTAATGTAACGGGGAGCGGTACGGGGATCCTGTTTGAAAATATCGACGGCAGCGAAACGAATCAAACGCTGGATATGTCTGACTCGCGCGATCTGGTTATCAATGTTGAGCAGGCTGCGGGTAAAGGGATCGTCACCAATGCGTCAACCGACCTGAAAACGGGCGTCAGCGTTAACGTACTCGACGTTAACGGTGGTGAAGCGTTGATTGTCGGTGGCACGACCAAAAATGTTGAACAGGCTGGTGAGTTGACATCGAAATCGACCAGCCACGCGGTGGTGAATGTTGATAACGGTTCTCTGGAAACGTTTATCAATAAAGGCGTTATTAAAGCGCTGGATGCGTCGCAAAAAGCGGTAGAAATGCTCTCGGGGGCAGGCATCGCGTTTACTAACGCGGCGGGAGCCAGCATTGTTGGTCAGGTTAACCTGATGAGCGGTGATAACACCGTTACGCTGGAGTCTGGCAGTACCGCAACCGACATCAAGACGGGCAGTGGTAACGATCTGTACCTACTGAAAGATGTCAAAGAGACAGAAACCTCGCTGTTTACCAGCCTCAATGGCGGTGATGGGGAGGATACACTTCAGTTGAATAACGCACAGTACATCCTCAATCACGCCGATGCTATTACCGGCATGGAGCATATCGATCTCACTGCTGGTTCAGTATTTACCGTTAATAATGTTGATTTTGCGTTGGGTGATAACCAAAACGATGCGACCGGTACGGGTTACAACATTGATACGACCAGCACCTTGTCGCTGAATTCTGACGCTGCGCTGGTTTTTAATAGCCATCTGGCGGGAACCGGAACTGTCGCCGTTGATGCCAGCGGTAATGCGTTTGATTTTACCAGCAACAATGCGGCAGATGGATTCAACGGTACGCTGGCGCTAACGAACAGCACCTTTGAGCTGGCTGGATTAAATACTCAGGCGCTGAGCCAGGCAACATTAAATGTAGGCGAGGGGAACGTCACCCACGTGGGGTCCGGTGAGCAAAATATCGGAGGCCTGGCGT